>CAMNAQ010000033.1 GCA_946531495.1 uncultured Lachnospiraceae bacterium
CTCCCTGAAGAATAATGACGATCTTCTCAGCGCATCGCTGCAAAAATTATCATCAGGATTCAAGATAAATAATGCCAAGGATAATCCGGCAGGTCTTGCCATGGCCAAGAGAATGAATGCTCAGATCATGGGAACAAACACCGCCGATGATAATACCATGGACGGAATCTCCGTGATCGAAACAGCTGACGGAGCTCTTGCCGAAGTTACCGATATGCTCCAGAGGATGAACGAGCTCGCTGTTCAGGCATCCAATGCCACCATGAACGATGAGGACAGAGAGATCATCCAGAAGGAGATCAACGAGCTTAAGGATGAGATCAACAGAGTATCAAAGAGTACTGAGTTCAACTCACAGCCTCTTCTCGACGGATTCTATGATAACAAGGCATATACAGATAATGTGAACTTCAAGTGCCTTACTTATTCCAAGGAGGTTGCAGCCGATAAGTATACCTTCAGTTCGATCGCATGGAACAAGGATACGGACGGAAACTTTGAGGTGACTGTTGCAGGAGGAAGTACAAGCCTTGACAAGTACAGTCCTTTGGCAGGTTCAATGATCGATGATGTTATCACAATTACCGGAGCACATGATTTCTCAATGAAGATTAAGGTAAATGATGAGTCATTGAAGAATGCAGACGGTACCATGATCGATTCGGGAACCATTTCGAATCTTGAGGTTGAGACAACCGGTATCGGTGCAATGAGACTTCAGGTCGGATCCAATGAGGGCCAGGTAATAGAGATGGCCATTCCTGCGGTCAACCTTGATAATATGGGGCTTACCGGACTTGATCTTTCTACGGAAGACAAGGCGCGAGAAGCGATCGGAAGGATCAAGAGTGCTCTTGATTTTGTAAACAGTGTAAGAGGCCAGCTTGGTGCTTATCAGAACAGGCTTGAAAATACCGACAGAAGACTGGATATAACCGAAGAAAATATGACCGCCGCATATTCAAGGATAATGGATGTTGATATGGCGGAGGAAATGACTAAGTATTCAACATATACCGTGATGACCCAGGCGGGAACATCGGTACTTGCACAGGCTAATGACAGACCCTCGACGGTTCTTCAGCTGCTTCAGTGATATGAACGCGGAATAACGCTTAGGGAGGAATAACATATGAAGGATACACTCAAACAGGAATTTACCAGAAGGATAAGCGTTGCTAATTCAACGGATCTTATAGTTATCCTTTATGATATGGTTCTCAGCTATGCAGATGATGCTGAAGAAGCACTTAAGGCAGATGAGGATCATGAGTTCTATGCATCCATCTCCCGCATGAGAAACTGCATCAATGAGCTTATGTGTTCGCTCCATATGGAATACGAGCCTGCAGCAGCTCTGCTTTCTCTCTACAGATACTGTATAAGAAAGCTTTCCACCGCAGGTATCAGAAGGAGCATAGAGCCCCTCGATGAGATCAGAAAGATTATCAGACCTCTTCGTGAATCATATGCCGGCCTGGCTGAGACCAATACATCCGGTCCTGTCATGGGAAATTCCGAGGCGGTTGTTGCGGGACTTACCTACGGAAAAAATGATATCAACGAAAGCCTCGTAAATAACATAAACAGAGGAATGCTTGTCTGAACCATTAATATTGCATATATTAAAAGAACCCTTGAAATAAGGGTTCTTTTTTGTTTGTGACACATCTGTCACAAAACTGTGTTATATATTTTACAAAAATAAATAAATTGTCAAAAAACTATTGCATTATATTTTTTGTGATCATATAATCGCCATAACAAAAAGCATTTTACGGATCTATTCTTCAGATCCGGTGCGGGCGAAGAGCCGTATGGCGGTCCTTTGCTTCAGGGATGATCATCCCGTTTATTCCATTAATCACAGTTATATATTTTTGTGGAGAGAAGATGCTGATTTTGACCGTTTTTCTTGCGGTCGCAGGCATCCTTGACCATCTGACTCACAGAATCCCTAATCTGCTCTCAGCCGGTATGTTTTTTTACGTCATATGGCAGAGCATTACAGAGTTCGGGATAACAAGTCTTCCGGGGGTGTTTTTCAGAATGATCGCAGTGGCTTTTTTTCTGTTCCCGTTTTTTTCAATCGGAACTCTCGGAGCGGGAGATGTAAAGCTGCTGGCTGTGAGCGCCGGATATTTTGAAGGAGGCAGGGCTTTAAGTTTTCTGTTTTTTTCATTCCTCATCGCATGCGCAGAGGGAGTCATCATTATGGCTGCAAAGGGACAGATGAAAAAAAGGATGCTGAGACTTGCAATATATATCAAAACCTTAATAAGAACCGGAAAGATCGAACGTTATCATGCATGCGGTGATGCAGGGAGAAGATCCGGGGTTGCCCTGGCCGGAGCCATGTTTGTCAGTGCTGTTTTGGGAATCGGAGGATTGTATTAGTAATGAAGAGGGACAGGGTCCTTGTTTTATATGATGAGGATGAAGAATATGCGGGCCTTATGGGGGAGTACCTTCTGGGCTGCAGGAATCTGCCATGGAAGATAGCGGTATGTACTTCAAGTGAAGATCTTAAGAAAACATGTGAAATGAGATCTCCCGATATGCTCGTTGTTTCCGGAAGCTGTTACGGGAAGAAGACTGAACTTACAGGAGCTGTGCAGACAGTGATCTTAAACGATCACCCCGGAGGCATTTCGGAAGAGCTCTCAGGTGAAGACGGCAAAGGTGTTCTTCAGAGGGTTGAAAAATATCAGGCTGCAGATGAGACTCTCAGACATTTGCTCGAACTATACGCGGGTAAGGCCTGTGATGATGATTCCGCTTCTTCGGGGACAGATAAGGAAAAAGCAAAGCTTATAGGTGTTTTTTCCCCGGTTCGAAGGTGCTATCAGACAACATTTTCTGTCCTGATGGGAAGGATACTATCCGCAAGGAGCAGGGTACTGTATCTGAGCTTTGAATTCTGTGAGGGGTGCGAGGAATTGATATCACAGGATGGAGCCAAGAATCTTTCCGATCTTATGTATTTTATCAAAAGTCCCCCAAGTGTTTTTTCTATCAGATTCAGGTCAATGGTAAGGACAATCTCGGGACTTGATTATATCCCGGCTGCCTTGTCCGGAACTGACCTTTCGGAGATACCTGAAGAGGAGTGGAGGATATTTCTGAACAGAATATGTCAAGCTGAGGGTTATTCCTATGTGATACTTGATCTTTCCGAAAGCATAAGGGGAATATTCGGGATACTCAGAATGTGTGACCGCATATATACATTAACGCGGCATGACAAGGTAGCAAAGAGAAAGATCGAGAATTATGAATTTGTACTTGGAATGTATGAATACTCGGATGTAAGGGATAAGAGCATTAAGTGCTGTCCGCCGTATGTGGGAAGAGTTCCTTTGTTTTCTGATGATCTTGTATCCGGTGAACTGGTCAATTATATAAGGGACCAGATTGGAGCGCTTTGATGGATATAAACGGTGCCAGGGAAAATCTGAGAGCGGTCGTTCGGGAAAGTCTGGGCTACGGACGTGAGTATTCGGATGAGGAAGTATATTCCATTATAGATGACTGCATCTTAAATTCGGAGATACTCAGGCGGCTTTCCGTGGCAGACAGGAGATTGATAGCTAAGGAGGTTTTCAATTCCTTAAGACGGCTTGATATACTTCAAAGCTTTATAGAGGACCGGGATGTGACGGAGATAATGATCAACGGTCATAAGAATGTGTTTGTTGAAAAGGCCGGCGCACTCTCAAGGCTGGACAGGGGATTTGAATCCGAAGAGAAGCTGATGGATGTGATACAGCAGATAGTTGCCGGATGTAACAGGACGGTCAATGAGGCGTCACCGATAGTGGATGCAAGACTGCCTGACGGATCCAGAGTAAATATTGTTCTTCCTCCGGTTGCTCTGTCCGGCCCCACGGTTACCATAAGAAGATTTCCTGATAAGCCGGTAACGATGGAAGGGCTTCTCAGATACGGATCCGTAACGGAGGAGGTTGCCGAATTTCTAAAGCTCCTGGTCATAGCCGGATACAACATTTTTATCAGCGGAGGAACAGGCAGCGGAAAGACCACATTCCTGAATGTTTTATCGGGATTTATACCTTCAGACGAAAGAGTGATAACCATCGAAGACAGTGCAGAGCTTCAGCTTCAGGGTATTGATAATCTGGTCAGCCTTGAGACAAGGAACGGAGGTCAGGGGATCGGTGAAATATCCATCCGTGATCTTATCAGATCATCTCTTCGAATGCGTCCGGACAGGATCGTGGTCGGCGAAGTCAGAGGCGGGGAAGCACTTGACATGCTGCAGTGTCTGAATACGGGACATGACGGCTCCATGTCAACCGGCCATGCAAATTCGTCTAAAGACATGCTTTCGAGACTTGAAAACATGGTACTTATGGCAGCAGACCTTCCCCTGCCAGCGATCAGACAGCAGATCGCATCCGGGCTGGATATTATTGTACATCTGGGAAGACTCAGAGACAAGTCCAGAAGGGTGCTGGATATTTCAGAGGTATGCGGATATGAAAACGGAGAAATCTCGATCAGGGAGTTATATGTCTTTTGCGAGGAAGGAAGCAAAGACGGGAAAGTCATCGGCAGTCTCAGAAAAACAGGTGAACTCATGCACAGGGAAAAACTCCATCGCGCGGGATTATCGCTTTGCCGCTCTGGGGATACCGGACAGGCTTAAGGTGATCAGTAAATCGGTTGTATGTGTTGCGGTACTGGCATTTTTTTTCTATAGGAGCATCATAGCTGCCATACCTTTATCTTTCATCGGATATCTCTACTACAAAAAGCAGGCATCGGAGATTGCAGGCAGGGACAGAAGAAAGCTAGAGTCCCAGTTCGGGGAGGCAATACACAGCGTAAGAAATGCGCTGAAGGCAGGGTATTCTGTGGAAAATGCCTTTATACAAAGCGGGCGGGATATGGAAAGGCAGTTCGGCGAAGATTCGTTCATCTATGAAGAGATGGAGATAATACGCAAAGGACTCATCATTAATATCACGCTTGAGGAGATGCTGTCGGATCTCGGAAGAAGAAGCGGAAGTGAAGCAATCGAAGATTTTGCCGGTGTTTTTGCGATCGCAAAAAGATTTGGCGGCAACATGTCCGAAGTCATCTCATCATCGGTCTCATCAATATCGCTTCAGATAGAAGCCAGAGATGAAATGTCTGCAGCACTGTCCGGAAGGCGCATGGAACAGAACATAATGAAGATCATGCCGTTTGGGATCCTTATCTATGTAGGTATAAGCAGTCCGGGTTACTTCGATCCGCTGTACGGAAATCTTACGGGAATCGCGGTGATGACGGTCCTGCTTACTATATACCTGGCGGCATATCATATCGGCGACAGGATCCTGGATAAGCTTGAAGAGGAGCTGTGATGTTTGAACGATCATCTGAACTCATATTCAAAAAAATATTTTTACATAAGAAAAATAATCCCGATCAGGATCTGGTGAGAAAGCTTATTTTCCTGCAGCCTTTAAGGGATCCTGCTGAAAGCTATATGGAATTTTGTACTAAAAGGATACGTATGGTCATGATCTCGCTTTCTGCCGGATTGCTCCTTTTTCTGATGATGAAGCTTTCGCTCCTTACAGGCTCTTCGATTCCGGATGAAGGAATTGAGAGGGATGAATGGAATGGAAAAAAGCAAAGGATAGAGCTGTATGCGATCGCAGACGGAGAAAGGCTGGAAACGGATATCATCCTGCAGCCGAGAAGATTGTCGGAAGAAGAGCTTGACGAATATTCTCAGGATTTTTTGAATAATGTATCCGTTCTGATATCAGGAAACAATACGGACCTGATGAAAGTAAATACCGATCTTGTTCTTTCCGAAAGGTATGAAGGATATCCGTTTACCTTTTCCTGGAAATCTTCTGATCCCGGGCTTGTAAGTGCCTTTGGGGGAAGAGTGGATCCTTCTTCCGGAGAGGGAGATGTCGTACTTACGGTGGAATATTCATATGGAGAGTATTCGAATGAGGCTGAAATCCGGGTTCGCGTGGTAAGTCCGGATATGTCCGCATCGGAGGCCCTTGAAAGCAGGATAGCAGAATCATTAAGGGAAAGCGAAAATGCGGAAAGAGATAAGAAGCTTTGGCATCTGCCTTCAAGTATCGACGGAAAAGTGATCAGCTGGGAGCTTAGAAAAGAGGATAAAAGCTCCATGATACTTGGACTGTTTGCGGTCGTTTCGATTCTTATATATGCAGCTGCATCAAAGGATCTGAACACTAAGATAGAGAACAGAAAGAAAAGCATGAAGAGAAGCTACCCGAAGGTATTAAGGCAGATATCCCTTTATACGGGAGCCGGTATGACGGTAAAGGGCGCATTTATGAAGATGGCATCCGATTCCGAAGCGTCCGGGAGTAATGAACCGATATATGAGGAGATCAGATCAGCCTGTAATGAAATGGGGCATGGTCTCGGTGAGGCGGAATGCTATGAAAGATTCGGAAGGCGGACCGGATTGGGTGAATATATAAAGCTTGCGGGATCATTGTCACAGAATCTTCGCAGAGGAAATGCCGACTTTATCACAGGTCTGAAAAATGAAGCGGAAATGGCAATGAAGGAAAGGATACTTGAATCCAAAAAATCCGGTGAAGAAGCACAGACCAAACTGCTGGCTCCAATGATGATGATGCTTGCGGTGGTAATGGTGATGATCATGATACCGGCATTTACCGGAATGAACATTTAAGAAGGAGGTATTTATATGACAAAACTGAAGGGTATAAAGGAGCTTATTCGTGAGGAAGACGGGATGGGAACGGTTGAGATCATATTGATCATTGTGGTGCTTGTCGGTCTTGTGATCATCTTCAAGGGAAGAATAACTGAGATAGTTGAGAATCTTTTTGATAAGATCACAACCCAGACCGACTCGGTATGATGAGCAGATACAAAACGGCCTGCGGATATCTGACGGTTTATATGACAATGACGCTTGCGGTCCTGCTCAGTCTTTGCATGACAATGATAGAAGGAGCAAGACGAAGTGCGATGAGGATGGAAGCAGAGCTGATCACGGATACGGCAATGAGAAGCGTATTTGCGGAATACAACCGTGAACTGATGAAGCAATATAACATATTTGCGATCGATTCTTCATATGGAACGACTGTTTCAGGAATTGATGAAATATCCGGGCATTTCAGGGATTATATGGAAAAAAACTACAGTGCGGATGTTGTGATGCCCTGGCTTGGGTACAGGGATCTTATCGGTGCCTTTCCGGAAGAAGCCTCTGCAGACAGTATTACTTATCTGACTGACGGATCCGGAAGGATATTCAGGGAATGTGCCATAAGCGCGATAAAGGATGACTACGGACTTGCGGCTGCAGAACAATTGCTCGACTGGGTATCTTCGGCGGAACTGACTGCAGCTGATTCAATGGATGTGTGCGGTGACATGAACCGTGAAGCTGACGGTGTTTTGAATGAAGCGGAATCAGAACGCGGAAGAAGGGAATCCGAAAGATCCGGCCAGCAGGCAGCCTACGAACAGGCATGTATCACAGCGGAAGAAAACGGGGAGGAGCTTCCGGAGCCACCCGAACTGACAGAGCTTCCGGAAGAATACAGCTCCCCTGTTTCAAGGGTTTCGGAATCTGCAGGCACAGGGATACTCGGACTGCTTGTGGATGATCCCGATAATCTTTCCATGAGAGAACTTGATCTTAACGGGATAATATCCGGACGCATGGAAGATGGGTGCATCAATGCGGGAACGCAGGATCAGACAGCCCGGGAAGACGGGATCATAGAAGATGCTGTGAGCAAAGCACTGTTTGTTGAGTATCTGATGAGATATATGGGCAGATACGGTGATAGCAATGAAGATGATGCGCTGTGGTATCAGATCGAATATCTCATCGCGGGAAAAAGCTGTGATGTTCAGAATCTTAACAGTATTGCGCTGAGAATAATGACGATAAGAGCCGGAATGGACATGATATATCTTGAGAACGATGGAAATAAAAAGGCGGAGGCACAAGTGCTTGCGGCCGCCATATGCACAGCCTGCATGATCGAATGGATGACACCGGTTCTTACACACGTGATCCTGCTGGCATGGGCTCTTATCGAGGCAAGATATGATACCAAAACACTTCTTGCCGGAGGAAAGATTCCTCTTGTGAAGGATTCTTCATCCTGGCACTGCGATCTTGACAGTGCTCTGTCAGGCACATGGAACGAAAACGAGGAGGCGCATAGTGAAGGGCTTACCTACAGGGATTATCTCCGGATATTTTTATATTTTACGGGGACCGAGGAACTGACTATAAGGGCAATGGATATCATTGAGGCCGATATAAGACTGAGCGGAGGCAACTCAAATTTCAGAATAGATGCCTGCGCAGTTTCGGCGGAATTTGAGGCGGTTATTTCAAGTTCCTTCGGAAGCAGGGTAAGCATCAGAAGACGCTTCGGTTACCGATAAACTATTAATGAAGAGGAACAAAAGCAGAGATGTCTTATTTATGCGGGATGCACATTGGCTACTTTCCTAAACGTGCATTTTCTAAGGTGACCAACTTTCCTTCTCCGGGACTACATCAGAATAATGATGCATCCTGCATAAAGAGGACATCTCTGCTCAATGGCAGCATGACGGTGGAAGCTGCTGTTATCCTGCCATGCTTTTTGTTCTTCTTCATTAATCTCTCCTCCTGTCTTGAAATGATAAGGCTTCACGGAAACCTTATGTATGCCATGCACAGTGCGGGAAATGAGATCTGTCTTTACGGAAGCCTGCTTACCGATGAGATGAAAGACCTTGGTCCCACGGGGCATGTACCCGGATCGGAAAACGGAGCATCGAATGCTCGGGATGGAAGTACTGCCAATCAGGAATCGTCATCCGAAGAAGATATTGACCTGCTTTCTTTAGCGGAAGGGTCACTCCTTTCTTATACATATGTCAAGCACCGGATGATCGGGGAACTTACTGAGGATTATCTGAGTTCATCCCCTCTTGTAAGCGGTTCCCAAAGCCTGAACTTTTTTGGAAGCACCATAGGGGATGGGGATATAGTCGATATAAAACTGTCCTGCGCGGTTGAAACGCCGTTAGACGCATTTTCTCCGCATGGGTTTTATCTTGCTGGAAGGTTCTATGGGCATCTGTGGAACGGATATGAGGTTTCCGGCGACGGAACTCATCCGGATCAGGAACAGATTGTTTATATCACGGAGGATAGCGAAGTGTATCACGTAACAACTGCCTGTACGCATCTGAGGCTGACTATCCGGGGTGCCGAATATGCAAATCTTGAAAGTGAAAGAAACAGGAACGGGGGAAGGTATTATCCGTGTGAGATATGTGCACACGGAGATGCTCCGGAAATCGTATATATAGGGGCTGAAGGAGACCGCTTTCATTATTCAGATGAGTGCTACACGCTCACAAGGAGTTATTCACCGGTTCCTCTTTCTGAGGTTGAAGATACTCACAGGCCCTGCTCCAGATGCGGAGGATGAGGATGAGTTTTTTTCAACTGCTCATGACATTTTATCTTTGTTTGATATCCGTATGGGATGTAAGGATCAGAAAGATTCCGATTTTTCTTATTTATGCGGGCGGTATAGGAGTATTTGTTCATTTTCTCATCACTGCATTATTTTGCGGGCCTTCAACGGAACTTGCCAGGTTTCTTTCTGTCGCTCTGTTGGGGGCCGTGCCGGGCCTGATCATGACAATACTGTCGTTTTATTCTTCGAAGGTCGGCATAGGTGACGGTATTGTCCTTATCATTGTAGGAATAACGGAAAGCTGCACCACTATCGCCATCGTGATGTGTCTTGCATGTATTTTGTTATCTGTTTTGGCCGGAATTCTCATGCTGTTCGGAAAGGTTTCAAGGAATACAAGAATGCCCTATATACCTTTTGTGGCATTTTCCTATGTCTTATTGAAATTATATGAAGGGAGCTATTTTTTGATATGAAAATACGGAGATCCGACGACGGTTATTTCACCCTGGAGGCGGCTCTGGTTCTTCCGTTTGCATTTGCGGTGATCCTTATCGTCATACAGATCTGGTTCTATAAATATGACAGGGTTCTTCAGGATATGGATACGGCGGCTGTGGTTATAAGAACAATTGAACAGACAGAGCTTTCTCCCGAAGAAAAGGCAGCCTATGCCATATCGGAAATGCAGGGGAGGTACAAGCGGGCATACATCGCCTGGAATTTCGGCGACCTGAGTGTAAGGTGCAGCGGCAATACCGTATCCTGTATCACAACCGGCAGCAGCGGGTACTCCGGCGGGTCATTTCTGTTTTCTGTTCCTTCATCCCTGTCCGCTGAATCTTCAAGAAGCCGGACTGTGGCAGATGAGGTTTTTGTGATAAGGACATACAGAAAAGCCCTGGGAGCAGCCGGGGCGGCGGACGCATATCTGAATGGGGAAGAGAGGTAATATAAATGATCGTAAGCGAATATGTCAGGGGATTAAGAAATAATTATGTAAGGATAAGGGAGCTGTCTCTTCCGGATGAAAGAAAATATCAGTATTGCATTATGAAAAGAGGCGGAATATCCGGATTTCTGCCGTTTGAGATCAGGTATATAGATTCGGATGCATATATGTATTATGACATTACTTCAAGGCAGAATATAAGTACATTGTATTCAAAGAAGCCTTTGGACAGGAAATGGATAAAGGCATTCTTTTCATCAATGAAGATGATCCGTAACGAGGCCGTCAGATTTCTGTTAACTCCCGACAACCTCATATGGAATCCCTCCAATGTATATCAGGACATAAAGACCGGGAAATTCGGATATCTTTATGTTCCTTATCTTGATGAAGATAACGGTATGTCTGAGATGATGGAATTTCTTGTCAGCCATGTTGATTATTCCGATGAAGAGCTTGTCCGGTGCGTATATTCCATCGCGGAGCAGTACAAATCAAACGGAGAAGTATATCTTCAGGAAAAAATATATCTTGATGCAGATGAGCTGAATGTAACGGGTGATGACGGTGAGAATGCGTCTTTTGATGAAACGGAAGGGGAAAGCGCTCCTGACGGGGAGGAAGCCTCCGGGTCCGGAATAAGTGCCGACAGATCCGCCGAAAGAAGGGATATGGATGATGTATATTCACATGCGGAAAAGATAGGTAACGGCTTTGGCATTCCTGGATCCGGGCCTGTCAGACTGAAGCCTTATAAGCTGCTTTCTGCCAGGGAAAAACCAAGGGAAGAAGGCAGCGGCAGTGTAAAGAAGTCGCTTTTGGGGATGCTTCGTGCCAAGGACAGAAAGCTCCGGAATGAATACAGCTTCGGAAGTGAAGCCGAAATGACCGGTTCCGTGGCAGACGAGACAAAATACAGTGATCAGGAGGAAACCGGTGAAGCGGAAGGAACTGTGTTCGTGGATCTGTCTTCCTCAGACAATGTAAGAAGGATTGAAAGCGAAA
Organism: uncultured Lachnospiraceae bacterium; assembly: GCA_946531495.1. Classification (GTDB taxonomy): domain Bacteria; phylum Bacillota; class Clostridia; order Lachnospirales; family Lachnospiraceae; genus AC2028. The sequence goes on from CAMNAQ010000033.1 coordinate 11,437, forward strand.
GCGGCAGCCTTCTGTATGAATTGAAAAATGAATCCTGTGTCATAGGAAAGAATGAGGATGCGGATCTTTTGCTTGATGATGTCGGTATAAGCCGTATGCACGCGAGGATCTACCTTAAGGATAACGAATATTACCTTGAGGATCTTAATTCAACAAACGGAACCTATAAAAACGGTCTTAAGTTAAAGCCATATGAGCAGAAGAAGCTCTCAAAGGGAGATGAGATCAGACTGGCTTCCAGAAAGCTGGTCTTCAGGTGACGGTAATATAAAAATGAGCCCTGCGTGGCTCATTTTTTATGTGGTATATTCATATACGGGGGATATGGTATATTAATTCTATGTCTGATAATAAATTTTTTGATAATGCACTTTCGAATATGAAAGATAACTTTGCCGGCAGGGATGGGATAAAGCATCTGGCCGACCTTGGTTATTCCATGCATGATATTCAGAGCAGTCTTGATTTTCCTTTTTCCATGGATAAGATAGGCAGAGTCATGTGGGATCATTATATTTCAAACGAGACGATACTGTTAAAGGCACCGGGCTCCGGAGCCGGATCGGTTAATGCAAAATATGTAAGAAAAACCGACGCCTACGGTAAGCAGTCCTTCGTAAAGGTGTCAGGTGAAGCGCCTGATGAACCGGATATCACCTGGAAAAAGGTGATCTTTTCCAATGAGCATGACATTTTCAGTACCCCCTTTCTTAAAGAAAGTATCATCACTGAGTTTCTGACATCCAATTCCTGCGGCGGTCCGGACTATGTCAGTCTTGATCTCGGCAGATTAAAGAGCAGGAATAACAGTGAGTGGATGACGCTTTTGTCGCTCCTTGGGGAAGAAGAAAGAGAATATGCCGAATTCATGCCCTGGGAAAACAGCATTACAAGCGTTTACCACCGTATTGATGACAGGATAATCAGGATCTTAAGACGTCTTGAAAAAACAGGTTTTATGCCCGGGGTTTATTATTTTGCGGTAAGAGATGTATAATCAAATGGTTTGGAATATGTCTGAAAGGAGCCTGTATGGTCATAAACATATATTACGGCGGACGTGGTGTGATAGATGACCCCACAAAACCGGTCATAGAGAGAATGCAGAAGGTGCTTGAGGAACTTCGTGTCAGTGTTGTGCTCTATAATCTCTATGAATATAAAAATACCATCCCCACATTGTCCCAGACTGTAAAGGATGCCGACGGGATAATACTGGCATCGACGGTCGAATGGTTCGGTATGGGCGGTTATATGCTCCAGTTCCTTGATGCATGCTGGCAGTTCGGAGACAAATCAAGGATCAGCGAGATATATATGATGCCCGTTGTCATAGCCAAGACATACGGTGAAAGACAGGTGATGGCAGATCTTTCAAACGCATGGGAGACTCTCGGCGGAAGGGTTTTGACAGGACTGTCGGGATATATCGATAATCCGCTGGATCTGGAAGTGAATCCCGATTATATAGCTATTGTGGAAACTCTGGCCGAAAAGCTTTATCGTGGCGTTAATCAGAGGGAAAAGGTATTTCCTTCAAGCAAGAAGGCGCTTACCGAGAGGGTCGGCACACCTAATCCGCTGGATCTGTCGGTGCCTGAGGCAGAGCAGCTTTCAAAATATGTATCCGATGAAAACTATGTAAAGACCCAGAAGGAGGACATCCAGGAGCTTGCCGTTCACTTTAAGGGAATGCTCATGAGCGAGGATGCCGGCAGTGAAGAGGAATACATAGACGAGATCCGGAAGGCCTTTAAACCCTCGCCCGATGTATCGGGAACCTTTGTTGTTAAGATCGATGAAAAAAAGAATGACCTTATCATCGAGGTATCGGGGCCGAAGATAGATGTACGTTATGATAAGTCTTCCGGCGGTGACATCGTGATGTCAATGAAAAGGAATGTCATGGAGGATATAGTATCCGGCAGAATGTCTTTCCAAAGGGCGTTCATGTCAGGAGCTATGGACAGCATGAAGGGTGATTTTTCACTGCTTGCCGGAATTGATAAAGTTCTTTCTTTTGCACATGATTAATGGAGGCTTTGATAATATGAAAAAAGACGATTGTATTTTTTGTAAGCTCGCAAATGGGGATATACCTACCAATTCGATCTACGAGGACGAGGATTTCAACGTGATCCTTGATAACGGTCCCGCAACTAAGGGCCATGCGCTTATCCTTCCCAAGGAACATGCAGACAATCTTTTTGAGCTTCCCGAGGAAACCGCTGCCAAGGCCATGAAGCTTGCAAAAAAGCTCGGAAAGCACATTGTTGACACTTTGGGAGCCCAGGGACTTAATATTGTCCAGAACAACGGAGCTGCTGCAGGTCAGACCGTGATGCATTTTCATCTGCATATCATCCCGAGATATGACGGGGATGGTCAGAAGCTTTTGTGGAATCCCACAGCTCCTTCAGCGGAGGAACTTACACAGATAAAGGAACAGCTTGTAAAATAATGAGAGAAATAAGTTCAGATATCATCACAGAGGCCATTGCACGTATGTGCATTGAGGCCAATCATCATCTTACTCCCGACATGGAAAAAGCACTTGTAAATGCCGGAGAATCCGAAATATCTCCGCTGGGAAAGCAGGTTCTTTCACAGCTTCGTGAAAATCTTAAAATTGCGGATGAGGATATGATCCCTATCTGTCAGGATACCGGAATGGCGGTAGTCTTTGTGGAAATGGGACAGGAGGTGCACATTACAGGAGCATCTCTTTCGGATGCGATCAATGAAGGTGTCAAGAGGGGATATATCGAAGGATTTCTCAGAAAGTCTGTAGTCTCCGACCCGCTTGAGAGGGTTAACACCGGAGACAATACTCCTGCTGTTATCCATTACGATATTGTTCCGGGAGATACGTTTAGGCTTACAGTCGCACCGAAGGGATTCGGCAGTGAGAATATGAGCAGGGTCTTCATGTTAAAACCCGCCGAGGGAATCGAGGGAGTGAAGAACGCCATTCTTACGGCAGTTAATGATGCCGGGCCCAATGCGTGTCCGCCCATGGTTGTGGGGGTCGGAATAGGCGGAACCTTTGAAAAGGCGGCGATCATGGCAAAGAAAGCACTTCTCAGGCCCGCGGGAGAGCATTCCGATATTCCGTATGTGTGCGATCTTGAGAAGGAGATGCTCGAGAAGATCAATAATTCCGGAATAGGTCCGGGCGGTCTCGGAGGCAGAATGACTGCGCTTGCGGTTAATATCCTGACATATCCGACCCATATCGCCGGACTTCCCGTTGCCATAAATATTTGCTGCCACGTTAACCGTCACAGCGTAAGAGAATTATAAGGAGGCATAAATATGGACAGAAAGATCACAATGCCTCTTTCAAAAGAGGATGCGCTTTCCCTTAAATGCGGAGATTATGTATATCTTTCCGGAGTGATATATACCGCAAGGGATGCCGCTCATAAGAGAATGTATGATGCTCTCAGGAACGGAGAAGAGCTTCCGTTTGATATAAAAGGGCAGACCATCTACTATATGGGGCCTTCTCCCGCAAGAGAGGGCAGACCTATAGGTTCCGCAGGACCGACCACCGCAAGCCGCATGGATAAATATGCGCCCGAGCTTCTTGACCTGGGTCTGATCGGCATGATCGGAAAGGGCAAAAGAACACAGGCCGTAAAGGATGCGATCGTAAGAAACGGTGCGGTTTATTTTGCCGCAGTAGGCGGTGCGGGAGCAATCCTGAGCAAATGCATTACTTCATCCGAGGTCATTGCATATGATGATCTGGGAACCGAAGCAATACGAAGACTTGAAGTCAGGGATTTTCCGGTGATAGTTGTGATAGATCATGAAGGACGTGATCTTTATATAGAATCACAGAAGCAGTACAGAATCGATCAGTAAGGAGGAAATACAGGCAGTGAAAAATAAAGCCAAAGTCAAAATGCCTGAAGGATCCAAAAAGTTTATAGGGGTCGCAATTTTGGTGATTGTGATCGGAATAATCGCAAGCGGATCCTTCTATTCTATCAGAGAGGAAGAGCAGGCGGTGGTGTGCACATTCGGTTCACCCCAGGCTGTGACCACACCCGGACTGCATTTCAAGATACCCTTTATTCAGACTGTTGATAAGGTATCCACCACGATAAACGGATTCAGCATAGGATATAACTCCACGGGAGAAGGGGAGGAAGCCATGATGATCACATCTGACTACAATTTCCTTCACGTTGATTTTTATGCGGAATACAGGGTTACGGATCCGGTCAAGGCGCTCTATGCATCCGAAGATCCCGTCGAGATACTTAAGAACATCGCGCAGAACTGTATCAGAACCACCATCGGCTCATATTCGGTTGACAGTGTTCTTACCACAGGAAAGAACGAGATCCAGGCCAATATCAAGCAGATGATAATCGATAAGCTTGAGTTCTACGATATAGGTATCCAGCTCGTAAATATCACTATTCAGGATGCGGAGCCTCCAACCGAGGAGGTAAGCATGGCATTTAAGGATGTTGAAACCGCAAAGCAGGGTAAGGAAACATCCGTAAATAACGCCAACAAGTACAGAAATGAAAAAATCCCCGCAGCGGAGGCTGAAGCCGACAGGATCATCCAGGAAGCCGAAGCACAGAGGCAGGAAAGGATCAATGAAGCAAACGGTCAGGTAGCAAGATTCAACGCATTGTATGAGGAATATATCAACTACCCTGAGGTGACCAGACGAAGAATGTTCTATGAGACCATGGAGGAAGTTCTCCCCGGCCTTAAGGTTATCATCCAGACACAGGACGGAACCATGACAACCATGCTTCCGCTTGACAGCTTCTTTGAAGCACCGGTAACTACTCAGCCTGCAACTGTTGAAGAAGATTATTGAGGATATAAAAATGGCAGAATTTGAAAGCTTTGATTCGAAGGGTAATCCCAAGAATCGTAAGGATAAAAAAGGAAACAGGATCTGGATATTCTGGGTCGCTGTTATAGTATTGCTGTTCGTGGTAAAGGCCTGTATGGTCGTTACTTACGATAATCAGTTTAAGCTGATCAGAAGATTTGGGAAGGTTGAGCGCGTCATTTCCGTGCCGGGTATTTCATTCAAGATCCCTTTCATCGAAACGGTGGATATAGTTCCGGATGAGATACTTCTCTATGACCTTCCTGCATCGGATGTTATCACTTCCGATAAAAAGACAATGATAGTAGACAGCTATGTATTATGGAGAGTCACCGATCCGTTAAAGTTCGCCCAGACACTCGGCGGCTCCATAACCAACGCTGAAAACCGCATCGATAATCTTGTCTACAACGCAACAAAGAATACAATCTCCAACATGACACAGGATGCAGTCATTCTCAGCCGTGACGGAAAGATGACCATAACCGTTACAGCAGATGACAGTGATGTCACTTCAAGAGATATGACCGTTGAGGAAGAAACCGAAGTTGTTGAGATCACTTCTCTTACCGAAGAGATAATGAAGCAGATCAACAATGTTGAAGCCCAGTACGGAATAATCATACTTACAGTCGATGTAAAGAAGCTGGATCTTCCGGACGATAACAAGCAGGCTGTATATACGAGAATGATCTCCGAAAGAGAGAACATCGCCGCACAGTACAATGCGGAAGGTCTTGCACAGGCACAGATCATAATGAACACGACCGACAGAGAGGTTGCCATAACGATCTCTGATGCAGAGGCTCAGGCTGAAGCCATCATTGCGGATGGAGAAGCGGAATATATGAGAATCCTGTCAGATGCATATTCAGATGCTGACAAAGCAGATTTCTATTCATATGTAAGAGCACTCGATGCACTTAAGGCAAGTATGAACGGTCAGGACAATACAATAATACTGTCAGAAGATTCGCCTATTGCTTCAATATTCTACGGAAATTACTGATATTGGTATTTTGTGTTGACAAAGCAGGTCCAAAGTGGCTAAAATACATATTGCGTCTTTCATGACGCAACATATATAGAGTTACCAGTATTCATTATTGGTAGAGGCAGTTCGGACCTATGGAGAAGTACTCAAGAGGCCGAAGAGGCGCCCCTGCTAAGGGTGTAGGTCGGGCAACCGGCGCGAGGGTTCAAATCCCTCCTTCTCCGTTCTTTCCAGATGTATCTAACGGAAAAGAATTCTCTCATAAAAAAGAGGATTCTTTTTTCTATCACATGATATGTTCGGGAAGCATCACATGAACGGGCCAAGATATAGTGGTCTGCAAGTGCCTTAAAATCAAGGTTTTGTAGATAAAAAAGTTCAAAAAATATTTTTAAATTTTTTGTTGACTTTGAAAAAGCCCTGTGATATCTTAATAAAGCTGTCGCTTGAGCGGCAGGGAAAGTTCCTTGATAATTCAATACTAATGCATC
>CAMNAQ010000034.1 GCA_946531495.1 uncultured Lachnospiraceae bacterium
AGGAAGAGTTCGGTGTTGATCCTGTCAGATTTATCCAGCTTAAGGCTCTGATGGGAGATACATCCGATAATATCCCGGGGGTTCCTAAGGTTGGTCCCAAGACAGCATCCGATCTGATGCAGACATATGGCTCCATTGACGGAATATATGAGCACCTTGATGAGATAAAGGGAAATGCCGTAAGAGAATCTTTAAGAGAGCACAGAGACCTTGCGGATCTTAGCCTGGTGCTTGCAACAATTAAGATCGATTCGGCTGTAGAGCTTGATAAGGATAAAGCGCGCAGAGGTAATTACTATACCGCTCCCGCATATGAAAAGATCAAGGAACTGGGACTCAAATCCTTATATTCCAGGTTCGATGATGCTGTAAGAGAAGGAGCCGTTTCCGTAAAAAAATTTGATCTGCCTGAGATCATTGATCTTCCCGATGCCGCGTCATTTGCAGAAGCGGTGCTTAAAACGGAAGCGGATGAAGCCGGTGTTCATTTTGTGACAGAGGACGGAAATCCTATCTCCGGCGCTTTATGTGCATCCGGTAGGATATATTATCATGCGGGAACTGACTTTGATACGGAAGTGCTTCATAAGGCATTTGAATCTCTTGCTTCAAGAGGAACCTTACTCTGTTTTACGGATATCAAGCCTCAGTACGGTGTGACAGGCTATATTGATCCTGACAGATTATTTGATGCCGCTCTCGGAAATTATGTACTTGATCCGCTTTCTGCTGATCATGACATAGAAAATATAGCAAATGCTTATCTTGGCTTTTCGCCTCTTTCCGTAAAGGAGAGATTCGGAAAGATGACCTTTACCGAAAGCTATTTTGCGGCTCCGGATGTGCTGAGGAGCTATACCTGTGAATCCGCAGCCATATCTGTTTTTGCGAGAAAGAGCATTGTGAAGGCTCTTGAGGAAAGCGGACAGCTGAAGATATTTACCAATATTGAAATGCCTTTGTCATATGTTCTTTATGACATGGAAAATATCGGAATATTGGTAAAAGCCGGTGAACTTGAAGAATATTCGGAAATGCTTTCTTCAAAAATAACCGCACTTGAAAAAAAGATCCATGAAGAATCCGGTGAACCTGATTTTAATATAAATTCGCCCAAGCAGCTCGGTGAGATCCTGTTTGAAAAGATGAGACTTCAGGGTGGCAAAAAAACCAAGACCGGATATTCAACATCTGCGGAAGTGCTTGAAAAGCTGGCTCCGGAAGTTCCCTTTGTCAGGGATGTTTTGGATTACAGGACGCTTACCAAGCTTAAGTCCACATATGCGGATGCGCTTAAGGGATATATATGTCCCGACGGAAGGATAAGATGCCATTTTAATCAGATGGTAACTGCCACCGGAAGGATTTCATCCTCGGATCCAAACCTTCAGAATATCCCTGTAAGAACGGAGCTTGGCAGGGAACTTAGAAAGGTATTTGTTCCCGAAGAAGGATGTGTATTTACGGATGCCGACTATTCACAGATCGAGCTTAGAGTGCTCGCATCGCTGTCAGGTGATGATTCTCTGATAGACAGCTACAGATCGGGAGAGGATATTCATAGGATCACTGCGTCCAAGGTTTTCGGAGTTCCGCTTGAAGAGGTTACGGATACTCTGAGAAGAAATGCGAAGGCTGTTAATTTCGGTATCGTATACGGGATCTCATCCTTCGGACTTGGAGAAAACATAGGCATCAGCCGAAAGGAAGCGGGAGAGTATATCAAAAAATATTTTGAGAACTTCCCGGGACTCAAGAAATATCTGGATTCTTTAGTGGAATCAGCTAAGAAAAAAGGATATTCGACAACATATTTTGGCAGAAGAAGACCTATACCGGAATTGAAGAATTCCAATTTCATGACAAGATCCTTTGGAGAAAGGGTTGCCATGAACGCTCCCATACAGGGAACGGCTGCTGATATCATCAAGCTTGCCATGATCTCTGTATGGAAGGAACTTAAAAGAAGAGATTTGAAGTCTCGTCTGATACTTCAGGTACATGACGAACTTTTGATCGAAGGCCCCGGGGGGGAGCTTTCAGAGGTAAATAACATATTAACCGAATGTATGGAGAAAGCGGCGGACCTTGCGGTGAAACTTGAGATTTCAATTGACACCGGAAGAAGCTGGTACGAGGCACACTAATGAAGATCATAGGAATAACAGGCGGAATAGGTGGGGGAAAGACCAGCATTCTTAATTTCATCTCAGCTCATTATATTGCGGAGATCTATTACGCGGATGAGATAGCAAGAGAGCTTGAGCTTCCCGGAACTATCGTTTATGACAGGCTTGTTTCTATTTTTGGCGAAGGTATTCTTGAAGATACCGAGGACGCACTCATTGATAAGAAGAAGTTCGCCAAGGTGCTTTATTCCGATAAGAACAATCTGGATAAAGCCAATATGATCATACATCCCGCTGTTGAAAATTATATAAACGAGAAGATGAGAGCTGCCATAAAGCAGCATGAGACTGAGCTTTTCTTTGTTGAAGCTGCTCTTCTCATTGAAAGCGGATATAACGATATCGTAGATGAGATGTGGTATATCTATGCTGATGATGAGACAAGAGTTAAAAGACTTATGGAAGATCGCGGATATACCAGGGAAAAAGCCCTTTCCATCATGGAGAGTCAGCTCTCCGATAAGGATTTCAGGGAAAAATCAGATGTCATCATAGACAACAGTGGGGATCTTAAAACGGCATGCGATCAGGTTAAGGCACGCCTGGAGGGATTCACATGGGTGGAGTAAAGAGCCAGGGACAATTGGTCTTCGGGCTTGATATAGGCACAAGGAGCATAGTGGGCACCGTCGGATATAAAGCTGATGACGGTTTCCATGTACTTGCTCAGGAAATAAGGGAACACGGATCCAGGGCGATGCTTGACGGTCAGATACATGACATCGCAAGCGTCGGACAGACTATACTTCAGGTAAAAAAAGGCCTGGAGGAAAAGCTCGGCAGAAAGCTGAGTGAAGTCTGTATCGCAGCCGCAGGCCGTGTTCTTCGTACTGTTACGGTTACGGTTTCGGAAGAATTCGAATCGGATAAGGAAGTTACCGGAGAGGACATCTATAATCTTTCGATGTCAGGTATTGAACTTGCCTATAATGAATTTCAATCCGGTAATGACACGGATATGAAGTTCTACTGTGTCGGATATACACCGATGCGTTATTATCTGAACGGATATCAGATCGGTAATCTTGAAGGACATAAGGCAAGGAAGATCGGTGCTGATATCATCGCCACATTTCTTCCCGATGATGTTGTTGACGGTCTTTATAAAGCAGTGGAGGCGGCAGACCTTCATGTAGCTAATCTTACTCTGGAGCCTATCGCAGCTATTCAGGTAGCAATACCTGAAAAGTTCAGACTGCTTAATCTTGCTCTTGTTGATGTGGGAGCAGGAACCTCCGATATCTCAATTACAAGAGACGGAAGCATTGTTGCGTACGGAATGATACCCGTTGCCGGAGATTCTCTTACTGATGTGATCGTTCAGAAGTGCCTCGTTGAATTTGATATGGCTGAGCATATTAAAAGAAGCCTTACTGAGGGCGGCTCTGAGATCGAATTTACCGACATTATGGGACTTCCTCAGAAAATCTCCGCTTCAGAGATTGAGGAAGCGCTTGCTCCTTATATCGATGATATGACGTCAAAGGTCGCTGATGAGATAAAGAGACTGAATGGTGACAAGCCCGTCAGTGCGGTTTTCGTTGTAGGCGGAGGCGGAATTGTTCCGGGTTATACCCAAAAACTTTCGGAAAAGCTCGGTATCCTTAAGGAGCGTGTTGCCATAAGAGGTGAAGAGGTGATGAAGGATATCATCTTTGAAGCCGAGGATGCGCACAAGGATTCTCTTATGGTTACTCCCATCGGTATATGCCTCAGTTTTTATGCCCAGAGCAATAATTTTATTTTTGTATCCTTTAACGGTGAAAGATTAAAGCTTTACGATAACGGTCATCTCACAGTTTCAGATGCCGCAATACAGGTTGCATTTCCGAATGAGGATCTGTTCCCGAAGCGTGGTAAGGCACTGACCTTTACCATTGACGGAAAGGCCAGGATAGTAAGAGGTACTGAAGGAGAATCTTCCCAGATACTGATAAACAAAGAGCCCGGAGATCTATATTCGCAGATCAGAAACGGTGATATTGTTGAAGTAAAGCCTTCGACTCCCGGCTCCGATGCGGCCTTTACACTAGGGGAGCTTAGCGAGCTTAAGAATCCCATCAGGATAAATGTAAATTCCAAGATCATTGAATTTCCGAGAAAGGCTGTTGTTAACGGAAAGGTCAGGGATACCTTTTATCAGGTGGCAGAAGGCGACGATATTAAGGTCAGCAATTTCTATACTGTTGAACAGATAGGCGAATTCCTTGATATTCCCATCGGCGAAAACATAAGGATAAATTCCACGCCTGCTGTACTTTCAACCAAGGTATATGAAGACTTTAATCTTGAATTTGACATCGCCGATCTGAAGAATGCCGCACCCGTTAAATCTTCGTCACAGGTTTATGATTCTTATGAATCTCTTCCGGATGATGACGGAACGGCAGATGAAATGAAGAAAAAACAGTCTGCAGAGTCAGCACAGTCATCAGAGCTGTCAAACGAAGGGGATGAAGCTGCATCAAATGATTCAAGTGCGGATGCATCCGGTAAAGCAGCTCCGGATTTGGATTCCGCAAAAGGTTCTCTGATGAGCGTTACGGTAACCGCAAACGGAAAGCCTTTTACCCTTACAGGTAAGGATGAATACGTATTTGTGGATATATTTGACAGACTTGATTTTGATCTTAAGGCATCAAACGGCAGAAAGATAATCACTCTTTTAAACGGAAGAGCTGCACAGTATCTGGAACCTCTTAAAGACGGAGATGTTATCGAAGTCAGATGGGAGGAAAAATAATGCGTTTGTGTCCTTTGTTCAGCGGATCAAGCGGTAATTGCATTTATGTCGGATCTTCGGATACACATCTTCTGGTAGATATCGGTATCAGTAATAAAAAGGCGGAATCGGGACTTAATTCCATAGGGCTGACCGGCCGTGATATAAACGGCATACTGATAACCCATGAACATTCCGATCATATTCAGGGACTTGGTGTTTTCTCAAGAAAATACGGTGTTCCGATGTATGCGACCGAAGGGACTGTAAGAGCGATCCTTTCCAACAAATATCTTGGAAGCATTGATGATTCGCTGTTTAATATCGTAAGAGCCGATGAGAAGTTCACTGTGGGTGATATAGTCGTAGATCCGATGAAGATCTCACATGATGCCGCAGATCCCGTAGCTTACAGGTTCTCAAACGAAGGCCGCAATATGGCGGTATGCACGGATCTTGGCTGTTATACGGATTATACGTGCGAGTGCCTTCAGGATATGGATGCAATGGTCATTGAGGCCAATCATGACATAAGAATGCTGGAGAACGGCCCTTATCCTTATCCTCTTAAAATGAGGATACTGAGTGAAATGGGACATCTTTCCAATGAGGCATCGGGAAAGCTTTTATCTTCGGTGCTCCATGATAACATCAAGCGTATTTACCTCGGACATCTTTCGAAGGAAAATAATTACCCAGAGCTTGCGTTCGAATCCGTGAGGATGGAGATCACGATGGGAGACAATCCCTATAAGGCATCTGATTTTGACATCTGCGTCGCAAAAAGAGATGTGCCGAGTGAATGCATAGAAGTATAAAAAGAGTGCGCATTGATCATTTACGCACCTGATAAAGGAGAATTTATGGAAAAAGTAATCATTACCGTAGTTGGAAAAGATACAGTAGGTATCATCGCCAAGACCTGTACCTATCTTTCGGATGAAAATGTAAATATCCTCGATATTTCACAGACTATAGTTTCCGGATATTTCAATATGATGATGATCGTTGATATCGCAGGACTCAAGGATCCTTTCGAAACTCTTGTTTCAGGACTTGAAGAGCTCGGAAAGAGCATCGGCGTATCGATCAAGTGTCAGAAGGAAGAGATCTTTGATATGATGCACCGCATCTGATCTTGTAAAGATCCTGATAGAAACTGTCTTTATTTATTTTGCCTGCAATGGAAAATCCGTTATACAGGCCGGAATTTGAGGTATATGTTTTATGATCAACCGTGTTGAAGTTTCCGAAACAAATGACATGATCGAGAAGGAAAATCTCGATGTCCGTACCATCACAATGGGCATCAGCCTTCTTGACTGCATCGATTCGGATATAGATAAGACCTGTGATAAGGTTTATGACAAGATCACAAACAGCGCAAAGGATCTTGTAAAGACCGGTGAAGAGATATCCGGTGAATATGGTATTCCCATAGTCAACAAAAGGATTTCTGTAACTCCCATATCCATAATCGGAGCATCCGGTGCAAAGACTACAGATGATTTTGTAAAGCTTGCAAAAACACTTGATAAAGCGGCTAAGGAAACAGGAGTTAATTTCCTCGGAGGGTATTCTGCACTTGTAAGCAAGGGAACCACTCCCGCAGAGGAGCTTCTTATCAGATCAATCCCCGAAGCTCTTGCATCAACAGAATTTGTATGTTCATCGGTTAATCTCGGTTCTACCAGGACCGGTATCAATATGAATGCCGTACGACTTATGGGTGAGATGATCCATAAGACTGCAGAACTTACCGCAGACAGAGATTCCCTCGGATGTGCAAAGCTTGTTGTTTTCTGTAATGCTCCCGATGATAATCCCTTTATGGCCGGTGCATTCCATGGAGTTACCGAAGCTGACAGGATCATCAATGTCGGTGTAAGCGGACCCGGTGTAGTAAAGTATGCACTTGAAAAGGTAAGAGGAGAGTCCTTCGAGGTTCTCTGTGAGACTATAAAGAAGACTGCATTTAAGGTAACAAGAGTCGGACAGCTTGTTGCAAGAAGAGCATCCGAAAAACTCGGAGTGCCTTTTGGAATAGTTGATCTTTCGCTTGCTCCCACGCCTGCCATCGGAGATTCGGTTGCCGATATCCTTTGCGAGATCGGACTTGAGAAAGCAGGAGCTCCAGGAACCACTGCAGCTCTTGCACTTTTAAACGATCAGGTCAAAAAGGGCGGTGTAATGGCTTCATCCTATGTCGGCGGACTCAGCGGAGCTTTCATTCCCGTTTCCGAAGACCAGGGAATGATCGATGCCGCAAGCTGCGGGGCACTTACTCTTGAAAAACTTGAAGCAATGACCTGTGTATGCTCTGTAGGTCTTGATATGATCGCAGTTCCCGGTGATACTACGCCTGCTACCATTTCGGGAATTATAGCCGACGAGATGGCTATAGGAATGGTAAATGCCAAAACAACAGCCGTACGTCTTATCCCTGTTATCGGAAAGGGCGTAGGAGATAAGGTGGAATTCGGCGGACTTCTCGGATGGGCGCCCGTTATGCCTGTCAATAAGTATTCCTGCGAAGCATTTATCGGACGTGAAGGACGTATCCCGGCTCCCATACATTCATTCAAGAACTGATTTCTTTACTTCATGGTTTTTGCCGGTTATTTACTTGGGCTTTTGCCGGATCATAAAGGCATGCATACCGGAATTTCAAAATTGAAAAAACAGAAGAGCAAATATAAAGCAGTCGGTTAACCGGCTGCTTTTATGATGAAGATTATTTTGCTTTAGTACGCAGTATGGTTCATCTGCAATATTATTGCTTTAGTTTGCAGTATGCGCTGTATCACTTCACAATACTATCAGAGGTCTGCTCATATCAGGCTTGGACCTGATTCCTGATTTAAGAGTCTGGACCGCAAAATACAGATCCTCGATGCGGCTTTCGTCCTTAAGCTGTTTCATAGGTTCGGAATAAAGATTTTTAACCGCATCATTGTAGCCTGTGATGATCGGAACAGATGCAGATGTCTTCATTTCAGAGACCAAAGGCTCCGCAGATTTTTTGAAACCGAGGATCCTGATATATCTGCAGGTTCCCGTATATTCAATCTCATGAACTGTATCTTCCTTTATTCCCAGAAGGATGTGGAAGAGGGCACGGCTTATTCTTGTATATGTCTTGTCCTTTGTCTTTAACAGGTTGCAGAAGTCCGCAAATCCCGTATATTTATCAAGATTATTAACTATCCTGTCTGAAAGGTCTTCCGAAACATCCAGATATTTTGTATATCCCTGTTCTCTTTCCGAGATGAGCTTATATATAAGCATTTCGGAAAAATCATTTTCATCGACGATCAGTTTTTTGCTTATCGCATCGATCATATGATCATAGGAGTCCCCCGGCATGTAATCGGCAAGTCCTTCTATGTTGCCGCCGTAGGAAACTGCTTCTCTTATGGCTTTTGCCGAAAGTCCCGACTGACCTGGAGAATATGGATCATTATGTCCGGATCCCATCCTTTTTATCGTAACGGGCTTTATATGAGAATCGGATCTGATCAGGCTTTTTAAATATTCAATTGCAAGTATATTGTTTGGAGAGGATGTAAAGTCTGTTATATTGGCAATTTCTGTGCAGCAGTCTATCAGCGCTCTTGTCCTTGCTACAGGAAATGCCAGTCCGGTCTTTAAATACTTTTGAAGAGCTTTTTTGAACTCGGGAGGTTCGTTTGCAAGGATATCCGCGATCTTTTTCAGATCATCCAGATTTCCGGCTTCCGAACCGAAAGAAAGATACTGCACGATGCCTGTATTTCTTAGCATCGAAACAGCGCCTTCTGCGAAAAATTCGGCAGAAGATAGAGAATACATTGGCGGAATCTGAAGAACAAGATCTGCTCCGGCATTAAGTGCGCATTTTGTCCTGACATATTTATCCATCATTGCGGGAGCGCCTCTTTGAACAAAGTTACCGCTCATGGCAACAACGATATGATCCGCACCCGTTTCTTCCTTTGTGCGTTTTATGTGATATTCGTGTCCGTTATGAAACGGATTATACTCCGCGATTATACCCGCAGTTTTCATTCTGTTCCCTCATAAAATCAACTGTGTAAAAGAGTAAAATTTATAAAAGTCTGCTAAAAATTTAACAAGAAATTTAAGGATTGTATGTAAAAATGTACAAGATTTTTGGATTTGATTTCTTGTGTGTAAGATTCGAATACAGTATAATATAAAAGTCGTCGGAAATCAAAGTATTATCACGATGTAAGCCCTTTCAAGGGCTATGATTTTAAAAGGAGTTATTATGGCATATATAGACCAGATTAAAGAGAGAGCCAAGATTGACAAAAAGACTATCGTACTTCCCGAAAGCAATGACAAGAGAACCCTTCTTGCAGCGGCTGAGATCATAAAAGAGGGTATTGCAAACATCATCATGATCGGAAATGCAGAGAAGATCCATGACGGTGCCGGTTGGCTTGAGATCGATCTTGATGATGTCACTATCATCGATCCCGAGACCACAGACAAGATGGATACATATATAAACCTTCTCTATGAGACAAGAAAAGCCAAGGGTATGACGATCGAGAAGGCTACAGAGATCCTTCACAAGGATTATCTTACTTTCGGAATTATGATGGTCAAGAATAATGATGCGGACGGAATGGTTGCCGGTGCATGCCATTCAACCGCCGACACCTTAAGACCCGCGCTTCAGATCCTTAAAACGGCTCCAGGTGTTAAGCTTGTTTCCGCATTCTTCATCGTAGATACCGTATTTAAGGATATGGGAGACAACGGTGCATTTATTTTTGCCGACTGCGGTCTTAACCAGGATCCCAATTCCGAGGAGCTTGCTTATATAGCGGAGTCTTCCTCGAGGTCATTTAAGTCACTGATAGGCCCTAAGCCCGTTATCGCCATGCTCAGCCATTCCACCAAGGGCTCTGCAAAGCATGCGCTTGTTGACAAGGTTGTGGAAGCTACCAGGATCGCACAGGAGAAGTTCCCTCATCTTGTTATTGACGGTGAACTCCAGACAGATGCTGCCCTTGTTCCTTCGGTTGCTAAAAACAAAGCTCCCGGATCACCTGTCGGAGGAAAGGCAAATGTCCTTATTTTCCCCAATCTCGATGCAGGCAATATCGGTTATAAGCTTGTTCAGAGACTTGGCGGAGCAGAGGCTTACGGTCCCATGCTTCAGGGAATCGCAAAGCCTGTTAACGATCTTTCCAGAGGATGCTCATGGCAGGATATCGTAGGCGTTGTTGCACTTACCGCGGTTCAGGCTCAGATTTCACAGTAATAAATTAAGCCGGTAAAGATCATCGTAGTAAATAATCAGGAGATAGAAAAAAATGAAGATTTTAGTTGTTAACTGTGGTTCGTCATCACTTAAATATCAGCTCATTGATTCAGAGACCGAAGAATGGATTGCCAAGGGACTTTGCGAGAGGATAGGAATTGACGGAAGGATCAGTTATCAGCCCGCAGGCGGGGACAAAGAGACGGAAGAAAGCCCGATGCCTGATCATACCAATGCTATCAAGCTTGTTCTTGAAAAGCTTACCAATGAAAAGACCGGTGTCCTTAAGAGCCTCGATGAGATCGGTGCTGTAGGACACAGGATAGTTCACGGCGGTGAGAAGTTTGCTTCATCTGTCATCATCAATGATGAGGTTATCAAAGCAATCGAGGAGTGCAATGACCTTGCACCTCTTCATAATCCCGCAAACCTTATAGGTATCGATGCATGCAGAAAGCTTATGCCTGATACCCCCATGGTTGCCGTATTCGATACCGCTTTCCATCAGACCATGCCTCCCAAGGCTTATCTTTACGGACTCCCTCATTCATATTATGAGAAGTATAAGATTCGCCGTTACGGATTCCATGGTACATCTCATTCATATGTATCACACAGATGCGCTGAGCTTCTCGGAAATAATTACGAGGATCTCAAGATCATCGTATGCCATCTCGGAAACGGCGCATCGGTTTCGGCTGTTAAAAACGGTAAATGCGTAGATACTTCCATGGGACTTACTCCTCTTGAAGGACTTATAATGGGTACACGTTCAGGTGACCTTGATCCCGCGATCCTTGAATTTATTGCCAACAAGGAAAAGCTGGATATGGCCGGAGTTATGAATGTCCTCAACAAAAAGTCCGGTGTATACGGTATGAGCGGAGATCTTTCATCCGATTTCAGAGATCTTGAAGATGCAATGAATAACGGAAATGAGCTTGCAAGGCAGGCAGTTGAGGCATTTTGCTACAGAACAGCAAAATACATCGGATCATATGTGGCTGCAATGAACGGCGTGGATGCTGTCTGCTTTACCGCAGGCATCGGTGAAAATGCCGCTATCGTAAGAACTCTTGTATGCGAATATCTCGGATATCTCGGCATTACCATCAATGAGGAGAATAATTGTAAGAGAGGCGAGGAGATCGATATCAGTAATCCTGACAGTCCTGTAAGAGTTATGGTCATTCCTACCAATGAAGAGCTCGCTATCGCAAGAGAAACCGTAGCACTCCTTAAGTGATCTTTTTTCCTAAATAAAGCTTAATGTCTGAGAGTTTATTCGTTAATAAATCTTGACACAAAAGCTTTATTAGGTTAAATTGTAAAAAATTAATCAAACCGTTGAAGCGGAGATAAAGGCAGGATAAGAACCCACAGAGAGGCCGAAAGCTGAGAAAGGCCGGTAAACTACCCGTCAAATGGACCGCTGAGGGCGCACGGAACAGACCATAAGTCTTAGTATGTTGCGACGGGTACTCCCGTTACAGAGAAAAGGATATGTTTGTATCCGTAATGAGGGGACTTATAGTCCTGAAGCAAGGTGGCACAGCGCTAGTAACGCCCTTGTCTGATGAATTTCAGACAAGGGCTTTTTATTTTGCATGATAGATTGATATATCCTTTTAAAGAACCTTTTTGCACTTTATGAGGGAGGCAGAAGATGGTCCAAAATACGATCCTTGATGAGATAGCTGAATATACAAAAGGAAGAGTTGAAGATTACAAAGCACTTATCAGCCCTGCGGATATGAAGGCAAAAGCCGAGTCCCTTAACCCCAAAACCGGATTTCCTTTTGAAAATGCACTTCGAAAGGATAAGATTTCTTTTATCTGTGAAGTAAAAAAGGCATCTCCTTCAAAGGGTATCATCTGCGGCGATTTCCCTTATCTGAAGATCGCTCTTGATTATGAAGCTGCCGGTGCGGATGCCATCTCGGTCCTTACCGAGCCTAACTGGTTTTTGGGAAATGACAGTTACCTTTCAACTATAAGATCAGCTGTCACGATACCTGTTTTAAGGAAGGACTTTACCGTTGATGAGTATATGATCTATCAGGCGAAGGTCCTTGGCGCAGATGCAGTGCTTTTGATAGTTTCGTTACTTTCTGATGACCAGCTTTGCGAATATCTTGATATTGCCGATACTCTCGGCCTGTCAGCACTGACCGAATGCCATGATGAGTCGGAGATAGAAACAGCCATAAGTCTTGGAGCAAGGCTTATCGGGGTAAATAATAGAAATTTAAGAAATTTTTCCGTAAATCCCTTGAATGCGCTCTCTTTGCGTGATAAAGTACCGAGCGGTATATTTTTTGTTTCTGAGAGTGGTATATCCGAAAGAAGTCAGGTTGAAACCCTGGAGCAAAATGGCGTTGATGCCGTTCTTGTCGGAGAGACTCTCATGAAGAGCGAAGATAAGAAGAGCTGTTTAAGGTATTTGCGAGGCATTTAGTTATGAAGATCAAGATCTGCGGAATCAGAACACCCGGTGATGCAAACGCTGTCAATGAGGCCATGCCTGATTATGTCGGTTTTATTCTGACTGAAGGATTTAAAAGAACTGTATCCGAAGAGACTGCAAGGTTTCTTTCCAAGCTCATAGATCCTCAGATCCAGCGTGTTGGAGTGTTTGTTAATGATGATCCCGCAAGGATCAAGAGAATGCTTTACAACGGACTTATAGATATTGTACAGCTTCACGGTACGGAGTCCGATGAATACATTAACGAGCTCAGATCCGGAGAGGGAAGCATCGTCAAGGTTTTTAAGATCGATGATGAATTCGATCTTGCAAAGGCTGAACAGTCACCCGCTGATATGATCATGTTCGATTCGGGCACGGGAAGCGGCGAGAAATTCGACTGGAGCAAGATAAAGGATTGCAAAAGACCCTTTATCCTTGCGGGCGGAATCGGTCCCGGCAATATAGCCGAAGCATGTGAAGCTCTTAAGGGCTCCGGACTGTATGCGGTGGATATGAGTTCATCCGTCGATAAGGGCGGACATAAGGATGCGGATCTCGTCCTTCAGGCGGTTAACGAAGCTCACGGATTTGGTGCATGATCATCCGCAAAAATATATAAACGAAAGGTATACAGATGAACAGTAAAGGCAGATTTGGAGAATTCGGAGGACAGTATATATCCGAGACTCTGATGAATGAACTTATAGGGCTTGAAGAATGCTACAATGAAGCGAAGAATGATCCTTCCTTTAACGAAGAATTGGAATCCCTTCTGAATGAGTATGCAGGACGTCCTTCAAGACTGTATTTTGCACGTAAGATGTCAGAGGATCTTGGCGGTGCCAGGATCTATCTTAAGAGAGAAGATCTCAATCATACAGGTTCTCACAAGATCAATAACTGTATAGGACAGGCTCTTCTTGCAAAGAGAATGGGCAAGACCAGACTTATCGCAGAGACGGGAGCCGGCCAGCATGGTGTTGCTACCGCTACGGTCGCTGCACTTCTTGGGATGGAATGCGAGATCTTCATGGGCAAGGAGGATACCATCCGTCAGGCACTCAATGTCTATCGTATGGAACTTCTGGGAGCAAAGGTAAATGCCGTTACAACCGGCACCATGACTCTTAAGGATGCGGTAAATGATGCCATGAAGGAGTGGAGCTGCAGAACAGAGGATACTCATTACTGCCTCGGATCCGTTATGGGACCTCATCCTTTTCCTACCATCGTCAGAGATTTTCAGTCCGTGATTTCCAAGGAAGCAAGAAAACAGATCCTTGAAAAGGAAGGAAAGCTTCCCGCAGCGGTCATCGCGTGTGTCGGAGGCGGATCAAATGCGATCGGTGCATTCTATAATTTTATAGAGGATAAGGATGTTAAGCTGATCGGATGCGAAGCAGCAGGTAAGGGCGTGGATACATATGAGACCGCAGCAACCATCGCAACGGGAACTCTCGGTATCTTTCATGGAATGAAATCTCTTTTCTGTCAGAATGAGTTCGGACAGATAGCTCCTGTTTATTCTATTTCTGCAGGACTTGATTATCCCGGAATCGGACCTGAGCACGCATATCTGAATTCCATCGGAAGGGCTCAGTATGTTCCTGTTACCGATGATGAAGCTGTTGAAGCCTTTGAATATCTTTCAAGAACAGAGGGCATTATCCCTGCAATCGAAAGCGCACATGCTGTTGCTCATGCGATCAAGATAGCAAAGGATTTTTCAAAGGATCAGTGCATCATCATTAACATATCCGGAAGAGGCGACAAGGATGTGGCTGCCATTGCCAGATACAGGGGGGTAGATCTTCATGACTGATAAGATTAGACAGTCCTTCGAAAAAAATCCCAATAAGAAAGCTTTCATCACCTTTATCACTGCAGGTGATCCCAATATTGATTCAACATATGAATTTGTTCTGAATATGGCTGAAGCGGGCGCAGATATCATAGAGATAGGAATCCCTTTCTCGGATCCCGTAGCTGAAGGCCCTGTTATTCAGAATGCCAATGTAAGAGCTCTTAAGGCAGGCATTACAACCGATAAGGTTTTTGATATGGTAAGAAGGGTCCGTGAAAAGAGTGATGTTACTCTTTGTTTCATGACCTATGCAAATCTTATTTTCCATTACGGCTATGACAGATTCTTTGAAAAATGCCGTGAGCTTGATGTAAGTGCGGTCATTGTACCTGATATGCCTTATGAAGAAAAAGAGGAGATGGAGTCCGTTTCTCTTAAATATGATGTGGCTTTCATCTCTATGATAGCTCCTACATCCGAGGACAGAGCTCTGATGATCGCAAAGGAAGCGAAGGGCTTTATCTACGTAGTAAGCTCAATGGGTGTTACCGGTGTCAGGTCCAGTATCTCAACCGATCTTGAACCCATCATTGCAAGGATCAGAGAGGTGACTGATACTCCCTGCGCTATAGGCTTCGGAATATCGGATCCTGAACAGGCACAGAAGATGGCTTCCATATCGGACGGAGCAATAGTCGGTTCTGCAATAGTGCGTATTGTAGAAAAGTATGGTAAGGATGCCGGTCCTTATATCAGTGAATTTGTAAAGTCAATGAAGGAAGGCGTACTCAGGGCCTGAATTGCGAAATTTTAGCGGATAACGGGGCGGATGACAGTGATGAACTTGCTGTCATCCGTTTTTTGTGGTCTGAGAGCATATGCCTAGTATAACGTATCTTAAATAACTGGACCAAATGCTTGCCTGCTCACCTGATAGCACGTGCCGAAAAAGCCTCGGCGTAGCCCGCTACGCCTACGTTTTTTGACACGCACTCTCAGGCAAGCATTCGTCGCATTAGGCCAGTTATTTTGCGAACGTTATACTAGTATGAGATTCTTCACATGATCTTATAGATATACTGAAATATCGGATTCTTTAAATGATCTGATGGCATATACCGTATATCAGTTTTTTGCATGAAATGAGATCGTTAATTAAATATTATTAGCTCTCATACTAAATAATTAATCTTGCTTTTTGATATCATATGTTGTATACATAAATACATGGGTACATTTAGGGCGCTGTTATATGAACGTGTCGTATAACCATACGCCGGCTATGACAGGCTCTTTGTTTTATACTTATTTTCGGAGGATGCTATGTTCGAAGAGAAAGATAAAATTGAAATGCCGGATCTTCTGGAGATGGATGAGATCAAGCCCGATGTTGATATGCTTATCTCAGAGCTTCATCATGTTCCGAAGATTGATAATAATCTTTATGTTGAGTATGACGTAAAGCGTGGCCTTCGTGATTCTAACGGTAAGGGAGTTCTTACGGGACTTACCGAGGTTTCGGATGTCGTTGCTTTCGATATTATTGACGGTGACAAGGTTCCCTGTGACGGAAGACTATATTATCAGGGCATAAATGTCATGGATATCGTAAATAATCTTGGCGACAGGATCCATGGCTTTGAAGAGGTATCCTTCCTTCTTTTGTTCGGACATCTTCCCAACAGCAAGGAGCTTGAGTCTTATCTTCATGTCTCTAGTTCTCTTCAGGAGCTTGGTGCGAGATTTGTCCGTGACGTTGTCATGAAGGCTTCAAACGGAAATATCATGAATGCTCTTCAAAGATGCGTCCTTACTCTTTATACATATGATCCGAGGCCCGATGATATTTCTTCCGAAAATGTCCTCAGGCAGAGCCTTGAGCTTATCAATAAGCTTCCCCTGATCGCAGTATATTCTTATCATTCATATATGCATTTCAGGAAGGATGAGGCGCTGATCATCAGAAATCCCAAGAAGAACCTTTCTCTTTCCGAGAATATCCTTCAGATGCTCAGGCCGGACGGACATTATACCGAGCTAGAGGCCAAGGTTCTCGATATTGCGCTTATCGTTCATGCAGATCACGGCGGCGGAAACAACTCCACGTTTACGACTCACGTTGTTACTTCCTCCGGAACAGATACTTATTCATCAACGGCTGCATCCATCGGATCTCTTAAGGGACCCAAGCACGGCGGTGCTAACCTTAAGGTTCAGGAGATGTTCAGGAATCTTAAAGAAAACATTGTAAATCTTGAGGATGAAAGAGAGATTGAGGTATACCTCAAGAAGATCCTTGATAAGCAGGCATTTGATAAAGCCGGTCTTATCTATGGTATCGGACATGCTGTTTATACTCTTTCCGATCCCAGAGAAGTTCTTCTCAAGGAATATGCGAGAACTCTTGCCGTTGAGAAGGGCCTTGTAAGCGAATTCGAATTCTATGACAGAGTAGAGCGTATCGCAAAGAAGCTTATCACGGAGAATAAGGGTATCCTTAAGCCTGTATGTGCAAATGTGGACTTCTACAGCGGACTTGTTTACAGCATGCTTGGAATCCCCGAGGAGCTCTTCACACCTCTCTTTGCCATAGCAAGAATGTCAGGCTGGAGTGCACACCGTCTCGAGGAGATCGTGAACGGTGGAAAGATCGTTCGTCCCGCTTTCAAGTATGTTGGAGAGCATACGGCATATAAGCCCATTGAAGAGCGCTGAGTATTTTGCACGGAGGATCGGCTGAAAAAGGTCAGGATCAGCTGTTATACCGCTTAGCAAAGGCCTTTATATCGGATCATATAAACTTTATTGCGGCAGTCTTTATGGCTGCCGCATTTGATATTGATTTGCTTATTCTTACTGTTTAAGCGGTTTTTATCAGCTTTTTTACATTTAAAAAGATATTCAATTTTATGACTGAATGTAATAAAATAAGGCATATGCCGTATTTGAGGATATGTGAATATATATGACTAAACAGGAATTCAGAAATTTTATAAATGGCAGGATCGTTTATCTGGACGGCGGTACCGGAACAAATCTGTCGAAGGCAGGAATGCCCGGCGGAGTATGTACCGAGAAGTGGGTTTCGGAGCATCCTGATGCGATGCTGGATCTTCAGAGAAGATTTATCGAAGCGGGTTCAGATATTCTTTATGCCCCTACATTTACTGCCAACAGGATAAAG
>CAMNAQ010000035.1 GCA_946531495.1 uncultured Lachnospiraceae bacterium
ATCTTTCCGGAGATAAGATGGCTATGCAGAGACTTAAGGAAGCTGCAGAGAAGGCCAAGAAAGAGCTCTCCAGCGCAATGACCACCAATATCAACCTTCCCTTCATCACCGCTACCAGCGAGGGACCCAAGCACTTTGATATGAATCTCTCAAGAGCACAGTTCGATGAGCTTACAAGAGATCTTGTTGAGAGGACCGCTATCCCTGTTCAGAACGCAATGAAGGATGCAGGACTCAGCAATTCCGATATAGGACAGGTTCTTCTTGTCGGCGGATCAACTCGTATCCCTGCCGTACAGGACAAGGTAAGACAGCTTACCGGTAAGGAGCCTTCCAAGAGCCTTAATCCCGATGAGTGTGTTGCAATCGGTGCATCCATTCAGGGTGGTAAGCTTGCAGGCGATGCAGGTGCCGGAGATATCCTTCTTCTCGATGTCACACCTCTTTCTCTTTCCATCGAGACCATGGGCGGTGTTGCTACAAGACTTATTGAGAGAAATACCACCATTCCTACCAAGAAGAGCCAGGTATTCTCAACCGCAGCCGACAACCAGACCGCAGTTGATATCAATGTCGTACAGGGTGAAAGACAGTTTGCACGTGATAACAAGTCCCTCGGTCAGTTCAGACTTGACGGAATCGCTCCCGCTCCCAGAGGAGTACCTCAGATCGAAGTTACCTTCGATATCGATGCGAACGGTATCGTAAATGTTTCCGCTAAGGATCTCGGAACCGGCAAGGAGCAGCACATCACCATCACCGCAGGCTCCAACATGTCCGATGCTGATATTGACAAGGCAATCAAGGAAGCCCAGGAATTCGAGGCTCAGGATAAGAAGAGAAAAGAGAATGTAGAGACCATCAACGATGCTGATGCATTCGTATTCCAGACCGAGAAGGCTCTGAAGGAAGTAGGAGACAAGGTTTCCGATTCCGACAAGTCACAGGTTCAGGCAGACCTTGATAAGGTTAAGGAGCTTGTAGCAAAGGTTAAGGGCAATGAGGCAAATGCAAGCGAATCCGATATCGATGCTCTCAAGGCAGCGAAGGAACAGCTTACAAATTCCGCGCAGAGCGTATTCACCAAGATGTATGAGGCAGCAGGCGCAGCAGCAGGTGCCGGACAGCAGGCAGGTCCCGATATGGGCGGCTTCTCAGGCGGCAGTGCGGATCAGGGTTCTCAGAGCCAGTCTTCTTCGGATGATGATGTTATAGACGGTAATTTCCGTGAGGTTTAATAAAAATGGCAGAGACCAAGCGTGACTACTACGAGGTACTCGGAGTAGACAAGAATGCTGATGAAGCAACTCTGAAAAAAGCATACAGGGTACTTGCCAAGAAGTACCATCCGGATGCAAATCCCGGCGATAAGGAAGCGGAGGCCAAGTTCAAAGAGGCCTCCGAAGCCTATGCCGTTTTAAGTGATCCCGATAAACGTGCGAAGTATGATCAGTTCGGACATGCCGCATTTGAAGCAGGCGGCGGAGGTACCGGCGGATTTGACTTCACCAATATGGACTTCAGCGATATATTCGGCGATTTCGGTGACATCTTCGGCAGCTTTTTCGGCGGCGGAAGAAGATATTCTTCCGGTGGCGGAAACGGTCCCATGAAGGGTGCAAATATCCGCACAAGCGTAAGGCTTACCTTTATGGAGGCTGTATTTGGCTGTAAAAAAGAGATCGAGCTTAATGTCAAGGAAGAATGTAAATCCTGTAAGGGAAGCGGCGCCAAGGCCGGCACATCACCTGAGACATGTTCCACCTGCGGAGGCAAGGGTCAGGTTGTAAGATCCAGAAATTCCGCATTCGGTCTGATGAGGAGCGTTGAGGTATGCCCGGATTGCCGTGGAACAGGTAAGATAATCAGGGATAAATGTCCCGATTGCCGCGGTACGGGGTATATGTCGATCAAAAAGAGGTATTCGGTCGATTTCCCTGCCGGAATCGATAACGGTCAGGCAGTAAGCCTTGCGGAGCTCGGTGATCCCGGAACCAACGGAGGTCCCAGAGGCGATGTCAGGGTTGAAGCTATTGTTGACAGACATCCCGTATTCCAGAGGGACGGATTCGATATCTACTCGATCGTTCCCATTTCCTATGCGGTTGCGGCACTTGGCGGATCTGTGCTTGTTGATACCGTTGACGGCAAGGTGATATATGACGTCAAGGCAGGAACACAGACCGATATGAGAGTAAGACTTAAGGGCAAGGGCGTTCCCTCATGGAGAAATAAGAACCAGAGGGGAGACCACTACATTACTCTTGTTGTGGAAACTCCCGAGAAACTTTCGAGTGAAGCCAAAGAGCTTCTCAAAAAGTTTGATCAGCTCACAGGCGATTCACTGCATGCAGCAGAGAAGGTTTCGGGCGGAGAAACTAAAGAGAAACCCGGTAAAAAGAAAAAATTATTCTAAAGAAGCCAGGCTAAATATGGTTAAATAGGTAAAAGTGCACCACTTTGGTGCACTTTTTTTGTAATTCTATAAGTATTGTAAAGAGTCAGTAAATGAGATATATTAACTTTACTTAATCCATTAAGTAGTTGTATTGGGTGGATTTTCCCAGGGGGGAATGCCGAATGGTTTCAATGAAAGATATTGCCAGGGAGTGCGGAGTATCGGTAGCCGCGGTTAGCAAGGCACTCAGCGGACAGCCCGATATCAGTGAAGCAACCCGGGACAAGATCCGAAAGGCAGCCGAGAATATGGGGTATCAGCCCAATTCTGCTGCAAAGGTACTCAGGACGCACAGATCCAACAACATCGGGGTTCTTTTCTTCGATGAAGCGGGAAACGGTCTTACCAACGAGTTCTTTGCTCTTTTGCTGGACAGGTTTAAGTCGGTTGCCGATTCAAAGGGATACGATATAACCTTTATCAATAGGGGACTTTCCTCCGGAAGCGTCGGTAAAATGAACTATCTTGCGCATGCAAGATATCGTGCTTTTGACGGTGTGCTTATAGCATGTATGGATTTCCATGATCCGGAAGTTATTGAGCTGGCAAAAAGCGATATTCCTCTTGTGACCATAGACTATTCTTTTGAGGACAGGATGTCAGTGGTTTCGGATAATGTATCCGGAATAAGAGATCTGGTCCTTCACTGTGCCAAGCTGGGACACCGGAAGATAGCCTATATACATGATAATAACGAAAGCTCCGTTACAAGGGACCGTGTACGTTCGTTCCTTGAGACTATGGACAGCCTGGGACTTCAGGTTCCGGAAGAATATATGCCCGTTGCTGAGTACAGAAAAACCGAGAATTCGAGAAAGGCTACAGAGAAACTGCTCAGGCTAAAGGACAGACCTACCTGTATCCTGTATCCCGATGATTTCTCGACTCTTGGAGGGATCGCCGCAATAAAGGCTGCGGGACTGGAGATACCGGGAGATATTTCGATCGTCGGATACGACGGAATAAGGGTGGGCAGACATCTTACACCGACTCTTACAACACTCAGGCAGCCCACGGAACTTATCGGAGAGACTGCTGCGAAGAAGCTCATATCCCTTATCGAGAACCCTTCGGAAACGAAGATAGAAAAGGTTGTCGTAAAGGGAAGGATCTATGAAGGCGGCTCGGTCGTAAAGCTTTCATAGAATATAAAGAAACCAATAATCAATCACCAAAGGAGAAGTCAACATGAAATTCGGCCATTTTGATGACGAGCACAGAGAGTACGTCATAGAGACTCCCAAGACTCCCCTGCCCTGGATCAATTATCTGGGCAGCAAGGAATTCTTTTCGCTGATCTCTAATACCTGCGGAGGCTACACCTTCTATAAGGATGCCAAGCTTCTCAGACTTACAAGATATCGTTACAATGATGTCCCCATGGACATCAACGGAAAGTATTTCTATATCAAGGATGGCGATACAGTTTGGAATCCCGGATGGAAGCCTACCCAGACCGAACTTGATGAGTATGAGTGCCGTCACGGAATCGGATACAGCAAGTTCAAGGGCGTAAAAAACGGCGTCAAAGCAGAGTCTCTTGCATTTGTTCCCGTTAATGATAACTGCGAGATCACCAGACTTGTGGTTACCAATGACTCTTCCGAGGAAAAGAACATAAGCATCTTCTCATATGTTGAGTGGTGCCTTTGGAATGCTGATGATGACAGCAGAAACTTCCAGAGAAACTTCTCTACAGGTGAAGTAGAGGTTAAGGGTTCAACCATCTATCATAAGACGGAATACAGAGAGCGCAGGAATCACTACGCGATCTATTCCGTAAATGCACCTATCACCGCTTTTGATACGGCAAGAGATTCATTCCTGGGACTTTATCACTATGCGGCTGATCCCGAAGCCGTATTTAACGGAAAACTTACAAATTCGATGGCATCCGGATGGAGCCCCATCGCAGCTCACCAGCTTGATGTTACTCTTAAGCCCGGAGAGAGCAAGTCATATGTATTTGTTCTCGGTTATATCGAGAATCCTGTTGAGGATAAGTGGGAGTCTCACAACGTTATCAACAAGAAGCCCGCAGAAGCAATGCTCGCCAAGTATGACACCGATGAGAAGGTGGATGCGGCTTTTGCAGAGCTTAATGAGCAGTGGGACAAGCTCCTTAATATCTATACCGTAGATTCTTCAAATGACAAGGTTAACCGCATGGTTAACATCTGGAATCAGTACCAGTGCATGGTAACCTTCAATATGTCCAGATCCGCATCCTACTACGAGTCAGGTATCGGAAGAGGAATGGGCTTCAGAGATTCCTGCCAGGATCTCCTTGGATTTGTTCATCTTATTCCCGACAGAGCCCGTGAGAGGATCATTGATATAGCATCAACCCAGTTCCAGGACGGACGTGCATATCACCAGTATCAGCCTCTTACTAAGAAGGGTAATTCCGATATCGGATCAGGCTTCGGTGACGATCCCCTTTGGCTTATTGCAGGAACCAGCGCTTATATCAGAGAGACCGGAGATGCTACCATTCTTGATGAGATGGTACCCTTCGATAATGATATGTCCGTTGCAGAGACTCTTATGGAGCATCTCCGCAGATCCTTCGGATATGTTGATACCCACAGAGGACCTCATAATCTTCCTCTTATCGGAAGAGCAGACTGGAATGACTGCCTGAATCTCAACTGCCATTCGGTTCAGCCCGGAGAATCATTCCAGACCTTCGGACCCAGCGAGGGACCTGTTGCAGAGTCTGTATTCATCGGCGGTATGTTTGTTAAGTATGGTAATGAATATGCGGATCTCTGTGACCTTAAGGGACTTACCGATGAGGCTGCCAAGGTTCGTAAGTCTGTAGCTGAGATGAACGATATCCTTCTTGATTCCAATGCCGGATGGGATGGAGAATGGTTCGTCAGAGCATATGATTCCTATGGAAATAAGGTCGGCGGCAAGGAGTGCGAAGAGGGTAAGATCTATATCGAGCCTCAGGGCTTCTGCGTACTTGCCGGTGTTGGTAAGGAAACAGGACAGGCTAAGCAGGCACTTGATTCCGTCAAGGAGCATCTTGATACCAAGTATGGCGTAATGATCCTCCAGCCTGCATATACCGTTTATCACGAAGAACTCGGAGAGGTTTCCTCATATCCCCCCGGGTACAAAGAGAACGCAGGTATCTTCTGCCACAACAACCCCTGGGTATCCATTGCTGAAACCGTTATCGGAAGAGGCGACAGGGCATTTGAAGTATATAAGAAGACCTGCCCCGCATATACGGAAGAGATCAGTGAGATCCACAGGACCGAGCCTTATATATACTGCCAGATGGTAGCAGGTGCTGATGCCAAGTTCCACGGAGAAGGCAAGAACAGCTGGCTTACCGGTACCGCTGCATGGACCTTCGTTAATATCTCACAGTATATCCTCGGAGTATATCCTACTCTTAACGGACTTTCGGTTGATCCCTGCGTACCTGCAGATTTCGGGGATTTCAGCGTAAAGAGAGTCTACAGAGGCGTAGAATATGACATAAGTGTCAAGCAGAATGGCGTACAGAAGGGTGTCAAGGAGCTTATCGTAGACGGAACCAAGGTAGACGGTACAGTTATTCCTTATGATTCATCCAAAAAGACCGTTAAGGTTGAAGTTGTAATGGGCTGAGAAAAATAAATGATCCCGCAGCAGACAGTTAAGCTGAAAGCTGCGGGATTACTTTTTTGAATTTACAGACGCCCGTCAGATCACGAAAAAATCCCACTCAAGGGCGGAGAATATATAAAGGAAACCGTAGTGGAGATGGATGAGTATCAGGATCCATCCGGTTATTATGATACATTTTGAAAAAATGCCGGATGCTCTCTTTTCCATCACGAAAAAATGAAGAAGGCTTGATGCCCAGAGCATCAGCATTCCGAAGAGCATTGGCCAGATGAAATCGCCATGGAGAAGCTTGTCACCGCCTTCTCCGAGGAGAGCACATTCAAGAAAACCGACGATATATGATACAAGTCCAAGCTTTCCGATATCCGATCTAAGGAAATTCCTTGAATCTGTCACCAGTATGAGTATAGGAAAACTCATGGCAAGGAGTATCGAAAGGGGTATGCTTTCGGTAAATGTTGACCATACCTCGAGCCATTTTGTGATCACGATCCCTTCTCCTCCGCCATAGCTTCCTCCAAACAGAAAGTATGCCGAGAATTGGATCAGTATACACAGGAGGCAGGGTACAGCGATGAGAAAAGTCTTAAGCAGCGGACCGAAAAAGTATTTTTTTCCGCTTCCGTCTCTGAGCTTTATATGTCCTATCCATTTTCCGAGCATCATAAGTCCTACGGCAGGTATGAACATTTCCGCAAATACAGGCTTGGCCATTGCAGAGAGGAAGAGGAAAAGTGACAGGAAGATGCTTATCCTAAGAGTGCCGCCCCTGAAGAATATGGTGCTTCCGGATCTTGACTTATCAGCTTCTGAAGCCTGATCTTTTGCGTGTTCCGTATCCTGAAGAACGAAGAGATCAGTCATCAGCATAAAACAGCACAGCGCAAACGGTCTTGCTGCCATATGAGTGGGATTAAATAGAGGATTGATTGAAAAAGTTCCGATGCCGTTTGCAATGCCTGCATCCAGGAATGAGATCCATACAGGCTGCAGTATCGTAAAGGCAAATGATAAAAATCCGCAAAGAGCAGAGCTTATCGATCTTTCTATGTGCTCACACCATCTCCTTATCATGAACGCAGTTGCAAAATACGATCCGAGAGCAAATACTGCGCAAGTGACCGATGCGGAGATAGCAATGGGGATGAGAAAGACCTTGTTGAAAAGAAGAACGAAGGCGTGCCATAAAAAGTACGGTGCCATTTTCCATCCTTCGATCGGACTTACCCCTGTGAACGTTGCAAGGTATACATATACATGTCCATTAAGATCACTCAGTTCATTGGGGAGTTCCTTTAAAGAAACGCTGTAGACCAGATAGCTCAGGATCAGTGCAAAGACAAGCAGAGGAATAACATCTGAAATATACCCTTCAGAGTTTATTTTGTTAGAATAATGATTTTCCGTTTTCATGATATAATCATTCTATCACTGTTTTCAGAAGGGGTAAACCTGATGAAGGAAAGTACAAAGTTCATCATAGCAGCGGTTATATGCATAGTTATTCTTGCACTCCCGCTTCCCGCAGATTCTCTTTTTGTAAGATTACATGCAAGAGAAGCCGTATCCGGAGATTTCAGGATTTATTATGCAACCGACGGGACCGGGGCGTTTGATTCGGAACAGTTCATTGAAGGAAGTGTAAGCACTGACGGAAAAGAGATCACCTTTGAGCTTGATCCCGAATTCGAAGGAAAGATCACTGATATCAGATTAGATCTTCCTCCGGTATCCGGACTTGTCATTCTCGACAGTGTGAGTGCAAGCAGCGGGGGCTTCATAAAAGAAAGATGGTCGGTGACCGATATTTTTGCATCGGCAAATCTGGGATATGTAAACGGAACTGAGGTTCAGACGGTTCCGTCAAGGGAACTTGCATATATCTCCACAACCGAAAATGACCCGTACATTGTATTTGCACCCAATATAGTAAATGAACTTGCCGGAAATTTTTCACATAAATTCGGGACGAGGATCATCATCTGTCTGCTTATCACACTGGGTGTATTGTTTTCAAAACTGGATCTTTTTAAGGCGGACAGATCCGGAGAAAGAATAGTCGGGAACGAAGGATAATGGCTACTGTAATACTGAAAAAAGGCGGAGGCAGATATCTTAAGAGCGGCGGCCGCTGGATATATGACAATGAAATAGAACGCACGGTCGGTGATTTCGAGCCGGGAGATATCGTATCTGTTGAGGATTTCGACGGATATCGCATGGGAAAGGGATATATCAATCCCCAAAGTACCATAACCGTCAGGATGCTGGAAAGGTATCATGATGATGAGATAAATGAAGCTTTCTGGGAAAAGCGAGTGATTGAAGCCTGGGAATATAGAAAATCCGTGGTGGATACGTCCTGCTGCAGACTTATTTTTTCGGAGGCTGACAATTTCCCCGGGCTTGTCATTGATAAGTTTGAGGATGTTCTTGTAGTCGAATGCGAGACCCTCGGAATGGAAAGGCATAAGACCGTCATATGCGATCTGATCAGAAAGGTCCTTGCACAGGACGGCATTAAGATCAGGGGAGTATATGAAAGAAGCGACGCATCCGTAAGAAAGCTTGAAGGCCTTGAAAAGGTAAGGGGCTTTATAGGAGAAGCATTTGATACGGATGTGGTGATCACCGAAAACGGAGTTAAGTACAGAGTAAATATCGAGGAGGGACAAAAGACCGGATTCTTCCTTGATCAGAAATACAACAGAAGAGCAGTTGCCGCACTCTGTAAGGATAAAAAGGTTCTGGACTGCTTTACCCATACTGGATCCTTTGCATTGAATGCGGGTCTTGCAGGTGCAAAGAGCGTTCTCGGAGTGGACGCATCGGAACTTGCCGTAAAACAGGCTGAGGAAAATGCAGCATTGAACGGCCTCGGGGACAGGGTACGGTTCATGACCGCAGATGTCTTTGATCTTCTTCCAAAGCTCATTGAAAGCGGAGAGGCTTATGATGTTGTCATACTTGATCCGCCGGCATTTACAAAATCCAGACAGGCTGTGAAGAATGCGGTGAAGGGATACAGGGAGATCAACATGAAGGGAATGAAGCTTGTAAAGCCCGGCGGATTTCTGTGTACATGTTCATGCTCCCATTTCATGACTCCCGAGCTTCTTGAAAAAACGATCTCGGAAGCTGCAAAGGGGGCAAGAAGAAGGCTCCAGCTTGTCGAATACCGTATGCAGTCACCGGATCATCCTTATCTGATAGGGTGTCCCGAGTCGCTTTACCTTAAGTTTTTTATTTACCGCGTGTTTGAGGAATACTGATCGGAATTATAAAATTTCCCGAAAAATCAAGTTTCAAACGTTGACTTTGTTTTTTTTACAAATATAATGGTGGAAACGGCGGTATACATAATACATGCTTATTCTTTTTCCATTCAGGAAGGATGCTTTTATGAAAAAAGACAGTCAATCTGCCTCCGATAAAGCAAATATGGATTCGACTCTCCGGAAGATCACAAAGCTTGAAGTGCCAAAAAGCGCATTTGTTTTGCTGGTTCTTCTTTATATCCTTTCCTGGATGTCCATATCCAATATTTCAAAGAATTCCGGTTCTATCATGATCCTTGGAATGAATGCGCCTCTGTCGTCCTTTGCCGGAGTTTTTTCATCTCTTGGAAGCGCTCTCATTATACTGATGGTTGTTCTGTTCGGAAAGCTTGGATTTATAACATCGCTGCTGCTTCTGATCTTTCAGTATCCTTTTATGGTGCTTAGTATATTGGTGAGACATACTGTCTCTACGATCCCCGGGGTGTTTTCCAATACCGTTACGATGCTGGTCATAATACTTATCTATTCCAATAACCGCAAGATTAGAAAGTATCAGGAAAGAGTCAGGGCGCAGGCCGTAATAGATGCACTCACGGGACTTCCCAACAGATTTGCCTGCACAGAACTTATGAATGAGCTGATAAAGCGCGGATCGAAATTTGCGATCGTTTCCATTGACCTCGATAATTTCAAGAGTATCAACGACACAATGGGAAACCGCGTCGGAGACGAAGTGCTTAAGGAAGTGGCAAAACGCTGGAAGGAGCTGGCAGAATCCGGAAAAGCAGGAACCGTGGATTTCATCGCCCGTCTCGGCGGTGATGAATTTTCGCTGATTATAAGAGGATACGGATCCGATGACAGTATCGTCAATACCATCAAGGTATATGAGGCTGTGCTGAAGGAAAAACTTACCATAGACGATTGTGATTATTACCTGACCGCAAGTTTCGGATATGCGGAATTTCCTACGGATAATGCCGATGAAGTCACTCTTTTCTCCAGTGCCGATGCAGCGATGCATGAGATCAAGAGGCAGGGCAAGGCTAATCATATCCTTCATTTTTATCCTGAACTTATCAATAA
The DNA here is from genome assembly GCA_946531495.1 of uncultured Lachnospiraceae bacterium. Classification (GTDB taxonomy): domain Bacteria; phylum Bacillota; class Clostridia; order Lachnospirales; family Lachnospiraceae; genus AC2028. The sequence goes on from CAMNAQ010000035.1 coordinate 10,453, forward strand.
AGAGAAGGATCTTGAGACAGAAAGAAAGATCAGGGCGGCACTTGAAAATGATACCGTGTATTTCAATCTTCAGCCTCAGTATGATATGAATCATAAGCTTCGCGGTTTTGAAGCGCTGGCTCGTATGAAGGATTCGGAAAACAAGATCATTCCTCCCGACCAGTTCATCCCCATGGCAGAAAAGATAGGACTTGTAGACCAGATTGACCTGAGCGTATTCAGAAAATCCGCAACGTTTTTTGCCTCTGTCCTCAAAAAGACAAATGCAGACCTTACGCTTAGTATCAATATATCCGTCAAGCATCTTATGAAGAACAATTTCCTTGATGAGATGAAGGAGGCTATTGATATAAGCGGAATACCCGTTAAGAATCTTGAGGTTGAGATCACCGAATCAATAATGATCGATTCCGAACGTGCGCTTAAATGTATCGAAGAGATCAAGAAGATGGGCATTAAGGTTGCGATAGATGATTTTGGAACAGGATACTCATCGCTCAGCTACCTTAATAAGATCCCTGCCGATCTTCTTAAGATCGATAAGTCCTTCATTGATGAAATGAATTCAAGTGACTCCTCGAGACAGTATGTTGCATCCATCATACAGATCGGGCATGTACTCGGACTTGAGGTCATATCCGAAGGCGTTGAATCTCCCGACCAGCTGGATGTGCTTAAGGGCATTGGATGTGACTTCATTCAGGGCTTCATCTGGGGACGCCCTCTCGATTCGGAAGATGCCGAGAAGCTGATGCTGACAGCGTAAAAATACAGCAAAGAAAAGATCCAAAGTCTGACCCGGAGATGTTTAAATGCCTCCAAGCCACAAATGGTGATGATATCCTGATAATGACCGTATTTCAGGGACATTGCGATCCGATAATGAATGAACCGCAGATATCCTTTCACAGGCCATCTGCGGTTTTTTTTTAGTTAACGAAAAATAATGCAGGCATCTGTCAGGTAAAGATTCCGGGATGAAGGTTTATCGGTTTTGTACATTCTCAAAACCGGACAAGTTGATTGAAATGATAAGGAAAGAGTAGGAAATGAAAGAATCCAAGGAAGAAAAGAAAAAAGAAAACGGAAATTCAGCGATGCTAAAGATCGCAACATTCATTGTAGACAGAAGAAATCTGTTTTTCCTGCTTATCGGAATAGCTCTTGTGTTTTGCGCAATTGCATCCAAATGGGTGAAGGTAGAAAATGATCTGGCAGCCTATCTTCCGGACACAGCAGAAACCAGTGTTGGTATTGATCTGATGAGTGATCAGTTCATAACCTACGGAAGCGCAAAGGTCATGGTTGCCAATATAACCTATGATGAGGCATGCAGGATCTCCGAAGAGATTGAAGACCGTGAAGATGTCACCATGGTGGTCTTCGGAGATGACCCTGAGCATTATAATGATTTTTCCGCACTCTATGAGATAACCTTTTCATATCCTGAGGATGATGCAAGATGCCTGGACGGACTAGGCGAGATCAGGGAGTCCTTATCCGGATATGACATATATGTCAGCACGTCAATGGGCGATCAGGCTGCAGAGATAATAGCTGATGAGATGAAGGTCGTATCTGCCCTTGTTGCAGTGGTTGTTCTTTCGGTGCTGATCTTTACCTCTTCAACCTATGCAGAAGTTCCGGTGCTTCTTCTTACATTCGGTGCATCTGCGGTACTTGCGTCGGGAACTAATTTCTTCCTTGGAACAATATCATTCGTATCCGATTCGGTCACCATAGTTCTCCAGCTTGCCCTGTCAGTGGATTATGCGATCATATTCTGCAACAGATATAAGGAAGAACATCAGACTCTCGGAATAAGAGAGGCAGATATAGTTGCTCTCTCCAAATCCATACCGGAGATATGCTCCAGTTCACTTACAACCATTGGCGGTCTTGTCGCCATGATGTTCATGCAGTACGGCATAGGTAAGGACATGGCGATCTGTCTTATAAAGGCCATTTTTTTCTCACTCTTATCTGTATTTTTATTCATGCCCGGACTGATCATGGTCTTTGGAAAGGCTATGGATAAGACAAAGCATAAGAGCTTTATACCCAGGATCTCTTTTGTCGGAAAGTTCGATTACATGACGAGGATCATAATTCCGCCTCTTTTTATGCTCGCGGTTGTTATGGCATTTTTCCTTTCCAATGATTGTCCATATGTATATGGCTATTCCAAGATCGTTACACCTGTTCAAAATGAGACACAGATAGCGGATAAGATGATATCTGAGGCCTTCGGGGATTCCAATTTTGTTGCGCTTATGGTCCCATCCGGAAGCTATGAGAAAGAAGCGGCACTTATGCGAGAGCTTGAGAGCAGGCCGGAGGTTGACAGATGTCAGGGACTTGCCAATACGGAGGCCATGGACGGCTATACTCTTACGGATACACTGAGTGCCAGAGAATTCTCCGAGCTTTTTAATGTTGACTATGAAGTGTCTGAGCTTCTGTATATGGCATATGCAGTCAATGATGAGAATTATGCCAAGATAATAAACGGTTTCTCCGGATATAAGGTTCCGCTCATAGATATAGTCATGTTTCTTTACGAAGAGGTGAATGAAGGATATGTGACTCTCGATGCAGATCTGATGGAAACGCTGGAAGATGCAAATGCACAGATGAAGATGGCCAAGGATCAGCTTCAGGGAGAAGATTACAGCAGGATCCTTGTATATCTGAACCTTCCCGAGGAGGGTGATGAAACCTTTGCATTTCTTGATGAGATGCATGAAATAGCGGGAAGATATTATGACGGCCCCGAGCATATAGTAGTTGCGGGAGAATCCACATCGCAATATGACCTGATGAAAACCTTCGCCCGTGATAATACGGTGGTAAGTGTCGTGTCAATTCTGGCGGTCCTTGCAGTCCTGCTTTTTACATTCCTGTCAGCTGGAATGCCGGTTCTTCTCATTTTGGTTATACAGGGAGCAATATGGATCAATTTTTCGTTCCCCACGATCCAGCATACATATCTTTTCTTCATGGGCTATCTGATAGTCAGTTCAATACAGATGGGTGCAAATATCGACTATGCAATAGTAATATCCGGAAGATATACGGAGCTTCGCAAGATTATGGGTAAAAAGGAAGCTGTGGTTGAAACACTGAATTTTGCATTCCCAACGATCATCACTTCCGGATCCATGATGGTCCTGTCCGGTGTTGCGATAGGAAGGCTTTCTTCAGATGCGACCATATGCGGTATAGGACAGTGCCTCGGAAGGGGAACCACAATATCGATCTTCCTTGTAATGTTCGTGCTTCCACAGATTCTCATGGTTGGTGAAAAGATCATAGAGAAAACCTCGTTTGAAGTATCCGTTCCCATCAGACTGGACAGAGGCTTTGGAACGGTCAGGGTCGACGGCTTTGTACGAGGCCAGGTTAACGGTACTGTGGTAGGTGAGATGCACGCTCTTGTAAGGGGCGAGGTTGCAGCTGTTGTTACCATGGGTAATATGCATGAGGTGTCTTCGGATGAAGATGATGTCCCGGCAGGGATTGAAGAAAAAGAGGAGGTGTAATGTCATGAAAAAAATTATGATAAAAAACACCATATCTCTTTTGCTTGCTGTGGCGCTTATCATTTTCAGTCCGCTTGAAGGCGTTATCGGCAGTGCCGCATGCAATACCGGTCTCAGAGTATATGCTGAGGAGCATCCTGAAAGCACCATGACGGAGATAGACATCTTTACGGCGGAAGATCTTATGTCTCTTGCGGAGAACTGCCATCATGAAGCATGGTCATCCGATAAGTTTGTCGTGCTTCAAAACGATATCTCCCTTGAAAATTCGGATTTTTCCTCGATACCGATCTTCTCCGGGATATTTAACGGAAACGGTCATACTATCAGCGGATATTCATATGACGGAACCGGATATGTTACCGGGTTTTTCAGATATGTCAGCAGGACGGGATGCGTCCGGGGCCTGACCATAGAAGCTGATATTGATGCTTCCGAAGAAGGATATGTAACGGGAGCACTGGCCGGAATAAATGACGGTTATGTCCGGAACTGCGTTGTGTCAGGAAGCGTAAGCGGAGTGACTGCCACCGGCGGAATAGTCGGTATAAACGGGACGGACGGACTTGTTATCGATTGCGAAAACCGTGCGGCTGTTACCGGCTTCTATTACACAGGCGGCATTGCAGGAAGAAATTACGGGATGATAAGGAGAGGCATCAACTCCGGAAATATAAATTCTACTCCCGAGTGGGCTGCGGAAAATGATGAAAGACAGGTGGATGTCATATCCGAGATAACCGGAGACCTGTCACTTATCTCATATCAGTCCGGGATCGATACCGGCGGGATCGCAGGTTTTTCAAAGGGCATGATACTAAGCTCGAGAAACGATGCGGTTGTCGGATATGAAAGAGTCGGATATAACATCGGAGGAATATGCGGAAGACATTGCGGAACCATTTTTTCATGTACCAATAACGGAACGGTTCTGGGCAAAAAGGATGTGGGAGGAATTGCCGGACAGCAGGAACCTTACATTGAAATCGATCCTTCAAAATCCATATCTGACCAGATCGCAAGGATAAATGCCCTTGCGGATAAAACCGCCAGAGATGCGGAAGGTGCTACTCCGGCCGTGACAGAAGCCATATCCGCGCTTCAGCAGGCTGCGGGAAGGACAATGGATGATGCATCCGCCATGTCAGGTGATCTGTCGGAATATAAGCTGGAAGAAAACCGTGACTGGGCGGGAATGATAGAAGACCGTGCTGAAAGAGCAGAAAAAGAGGCACTTGAATCCCTGGAAAACAGAATGGACAGCATGATCGACCGATTGCCATCATATGATGATCTGTCGGAAGAGAAAATGGAAGAGCTTTTCGGAGATACGGATATTTCGGATCTTTCTGAGGAAGAGCTGAGAGAATTGATAGATGGTATCGAAGATACTGCCGGTAAGGAAGATGAACTGAAGGAATTGCCGGATGAGGATGTGTCTTCGGAAATATCCGACAAGGCTGACGAAGCGGGGGCGGAATTTAATGATACGATAAACAGCGGAATTCACACATGGAATTCCGGAATTGATGACCTTACGGAAAACAGGGATATCCTTACCTCCGATCTTAGCGATGTCAGATATGCGACTGACGTACTGATAAGCGTAAGCAGCATGTATTCTACGCAGCTGACTCAGGATGCCGCAATGCTTAATGATCAGATAAACAGGACCTATGATCTGATGGATGATCTTTTAAGAGGCGTCGAGGAAGAAGGGGTGGATTATCTGTTTTCCGATGTTTCCGAAACAGCCGGATCATATAATTTTGACGGAAGGATGGTAAGCTGCCGCAACAACGGCATCGTTAACGGGGATATAAATGCAGGAGGTATCGCCGGAGCTTTGGCTGTGGATTCGGAAAACCTTGAAAACAATGCCATCGCAAGGTTTGAACTAAAGACAGGGGAGGCATACGCGATCTGCAGCAATGTCGAAGACTGTGAGAATTTCGGCATCGTGAATGTCAGAACCGATTCTGCCGGTGGAATAGTCGGAAGGGCAGAACATGGATGCATCAGAGGCGGATGCGGTTACGGTGCCGTAATGTCGGATGACGGGGATCATATCGGAGGCATATCCGGTTACAGCGAGGGAACGATCCTTTCTTCATATTCGACCTGCACACTTTCAGGTAAGGATCTCGTGGGCGGAATCGCAGGGTATGCGGTTTCGGTAAAGCAGTGTGTAGCCATGCCGGTATTCGGAGATGTGAGCGGAGACCGCGGAGGTATAGCGGGACAGATCCTCAGGGAGGACGGAACAGAGGCTGTAGACGGAAGCAACTATTCGGAGAATCTGTATGTATCGGGAGATTATTACGGCATAGATGATATCAGCTATGGCGGAATCACAGATGAAGTTACCTATGATGAACTGATGCAGATGGATGGTATACCTTCCGAGTTTTCGAATCTGAAGGTCATCTTTGTTGCAGGCGGAGAGGTGGTAAAGATATTTCATGCATCCTACGGAGATGATATGGGGCTCATCACATCGCCTGAGATTCCCGGCAGGGACGGATGCTATGGGGTATGGCCTGCTTTGTCGGGAAGACATGTTGCAGGCAATATGGTTATAAATGCAGAATATATATCCCATGTAGGGGTACTGGCTACGGATACAAAATATGCCGATACAGGAAGACCTCTTGCTCTTTTGCAGGGGCAGTTCATGGAGAACGACAGTATCAGGGCACGCATGACCTCACTGCCGTTTGCGACTCCCGATAACAGTGCATATACGGATGTTACAATCTACGAAGTCAGCTTTGATGATAAAGCGGGCGGAAATGCAGATGCAGGCTACAGGCTCAGATTATATGTGCCATATGAGAATTGCCGTATCTGGAAAAAGAGCGGGGATAGCTGGACCGAGGTTCCGTTTGAGATGGCGGGCTCATATGCGCAGATAGCGGTTTCCGATAATTTCGGGGTGTATGCCGTTACGCAGACTCCGGACAGGACACTTAAATATGCCGGTTATGCGGCTATCGCTCTGCTTTTTGTCATATTTGCCATTGTCATGATAAGGCAGGCTGTGGGAGCACTCAAAAAGAGCCCCAAATCGGAAGAATAAAAGGCTTTTAAGGTTGCGAAGGCCCGTCAATAGTTATAAAATAAAGGACAAGCCCCATTTCGGGGCTTGTCT
>CAMNAQ010000036.1 GCA_946531495.1 uncultured Lachnospiraceae bacterium
AGGATCTCCTTAGTGCCGGCAATGCGGTATTACTTGAGAAGATTGGAAAGTCTAAGTATTCAAAGGTACGTGAAATCTCTGAAACCTGTGAGAAGAACGGTGTCAAGCTGTTGGGAGTGATCGATTGCGGGAAAGGCAGATAGGAAAACAGGAGATACTGTTTGCAGTGGCATTTGCGGTCTTTCTGGCCACAGTTGTACTTGATATGTCCCTTTTTGATGCGGATGGAAGGCTTGTGCAGCTGTTCAGATACTGCGGATATGCTCTTGCGGTCTTTAAGCTTTTTTGCGGAGAGCATGACAGGGATCATCTGACTTTGTATGTCGCCGGGATTGCTGTGTTGATCGCAGGCTTTGCAATTAACCGGAACCGTATCATGGTGCTTTATGCTCTGATCATAATAGCTGCTTTATCTGTTGATCATACGCTTGTGTTGAAGATTCATCTTATTGTCCAGAGCATCATGCTTGCCATGATAGTTGTTTTTTCTCAATGCGGATGGCTTGAGGATTTTGTTGCGACATCAGGTTCGAGATTCAGGCATTTTTTGGGATTTACCTATACCACTTATCCCGTATTTATTTTCTTTTTTATAATGCTGGATTATATCTGCCTGCGTAGCGGAATACTGAGATTGTGGGAATATCTGGCCGGAATGGCGGTGTCTGTTTGGTTTTATGCTAAGACTGATACAAATTTCACCTTCTGGCTGTCGGTGCTGATGCTTACCTTTTTCTTTGTATTCGGCAGGGCTCTGAATCGGGGATATATCACCTGTACCTTCAGAAAGTTGTTTATCCTTGCTCCGTGGCTTATCGCTTTGATAACCATAGCTGCTCAATATTTCTATAATGATCAGAATGAGGTCATGTATAAGATTAATGATTTTATACATGGAAGACTGCATCTGGGTCATAGCGGTATCGAGGTATACGGGCTACGCCCTTTTGGAAGCGTCATTGAATGGATTGGAAATTCCTATAAGGATATGAATCCTGCCGGATATAACATGGTGGATTCTTCGTATCTTCAGATAGCACTTCAGCAGGGGATTCTTCTGTTTGTCATTATTCTTGCATTGTTCAGTTATATAATCCACCGTTCCATCAAGTGTAACAGGTATTATATTGCCTGGAGTATATTATTTGCGTTGATGCTCAGCGCAACGGAATCTACATTGGTCAATCCTGTATATAGTCCCTTTATAATGCTGGCTTTTTGTAAAATGGAGAAAGATGGAGAAGTATCAGATAGTTGAAATAAGAGAGGCAGAGAATCATGCCGGGACAAAAGCGCATGCGGATATAGCCGCTGTTGCGGACAGACTTGGCTTCAGACGTCTTAATGTCAAGGTTGATACAGGTGTTGCATCCATCTATGGCAAGGCCAGAAGGCAGTATGGTTATTTCAGGGACTGGAGCAGGGCAAAGCGAAAGATACAAGACGGTTCAGTTTTGCTGCTTCAAAACCCGTTTCATGATGTGCATCTGACAAGGGAAAAGACCCTGAGATATCTTAAGGAAGTTAAGAATATCAGGATCATTTCTCTGATACATGATGTTGAGGAGCTGCGTAAATACCGGTATAACGACTTCTATGCCCATGAGTTTTGCGTGATGCTGGATTTGGCGGATATACTGATAGTACACAACGAAGAAATGAAGAAATGGTTTGTGAGTAAGGGGGTGCCTGAAAGCAGACTTGTTGTCCTTGAGATCTTCGATTATCTGCAGGATGAAGGAAAGAACGGGGCTTCCGCCTTCGAAAGAAGCATAACTGTTGCCGGTAATCTGGATACATCAAAGTGCGGATATATAGGACAGCTTGGCGGATTATCCGGTGTAAGGGTGCATTTGTACGGACCTAATTTCGATGAGAAGCTGAGCGGTTCGGAGAATGTTGAATATCATGGCTCCTATCCTGTGAATGAGATCCCCGATAAGCTTGACAGAGGCTTTGGACTTGTATGGGATGGGGACAGTATAGATGGGTGTCTTGGAGAGTCAGGTCAGTATCTAAGGTATAATAATCCGCATAAACTATCGCTGTATCTTTCCTCCGGTCTTCCGGTAGTTATATGGAAGGAAGCGGCGGAGGCCGGTTTTGTAAGGGATAACGGTGTCGGGATACTTGTTGACAGTGTAAGGGAGCTGGAAACTGTCCTAAATGATATAGATGAAGCTGCTTATATCCGGATGCGGCAGAATGCTTTAAAGGTAGCAGCCGGGCTTCGAAGCGGGTTTTATGCCGAAAAGGCTCTTGAAAAGGCACTCAGTCTTTTGGATACAAAATAAAGGAACCGGGAATGATAAACATCCTCTTTGTTTTTGGAGATATTTTTAAGCGCGGCGGTACCGAAACGGTAATGCGCAGCATTTATGATCATATTGACCGCGGGCGTTTTCATATTGATTTCCTTTTGTTAAGTGATGATCCTGATGACACGGAATTTACTAAGCATATTGGAGAATGCGGAGGCTTTGTCTATCATATCGTCCGAAGAGGTAAGGATTATTCAAGGCATAAGAGGGAACTGAAGAGATTCTTTAAAGAGCATAAATACGATATCGTCCATACTCATATGGATGCCATAGGAGATGAGGTACTCTCGGAGGCAAAGAGGGCCGGTATAAAGGTTCGTGTAGCCCACAGCCATAATACGGCGCAGGTTACTTCCCATTCGCTCCTGGGGCTTTTGCACGGAGCTGTGATCGGTATAGAGAGATTAAGGCTGAGATCATATGCTACCTGTTATGTTGCATGTTCTTCCGAGGCCGGAGAATGGCTTTTTGGAGAAAAGAGATGCAAGGGCGATAACTATTTACTGTTTCGCAATGCCATAGACCTGGATAAATTTATGTTTTCACGGGAAAGATATATCAAAGTCCGTGAGAGCCTTGGTATCGGTGAAGAAGCGGTCGTAGGTCATGTGGGCTCTTTTTTGTATCAGAAAAATCATGAATTTCTTTTGAATGTCTTTGCAGACCTTGCGGGAAAAATAAATGCCAGGCTTGTTTTGGTCGGAACAGGAGCATTGGAAGAATCGTGCAGGGAGCAGGCTGAGAAACTCGGTATAACTGACAGAGTTTTGTTTTTGGGGAGCAGACCGGATGTGTGTGACCTCCTCCAGGGGATGGATGTTTTTGCATTTCCCTCAAGATTTGAGGGATTCGGAGTTGCTTTGCTGGAAGCTCAGGCCAGCGGCTTAAAGTGTCTGGCTTCCGCTGAGGTTCCCCGGGAGGCTGATGTTACCGGAAATGTTGTATTTCTCCCTGCCGGAAGTGATACCGGGATATGGGTTGATGAGTTATTAAGGATACTGAAATCCGATTATCAAAGAGTAAGCCCGATAGAGGCTGTGCGTGATGCAGGCTATGACATGAGCGGCAATATTCGGAAACTGGAAGAGTTTTATATCAGGGCATTGGAAAAAGTTGAAGAGCCTTAAGAAGAATTATATTTACAATCTGATATATGAACTTTTGAAGCTGTTGATCCCATTTCTCACCATTCCCTATGTATCAAGGGTGATAGGTGCTGACGGAGTGGGCATCTACAGCTTTACGTATTCTATTGTATATTATTATCTTATCGTGGCAAGATTCGGAGCGGATGTATACGGAAGGCGGGAGATTGCTTATTACCGGGATGACATAACCGAAAGAAGCCGCGTTTTCTGGGAAGTTTTTCTTTTCAGAGTCTTCACATCATGCATATGTATTGCTGTATATTTGCTTCATGTTCATTTCTTTATCAGTGAAAATAAGCAGATATATCTTATTCTGGTCATGGTGCTTCTCGATAACATGGCAGATATTTCATGGTTCTATCAGGGGATGGAGGAATTCGGATTTATAGTCCGGAGGAATTTGGCAGTTAAGCTGTGCGGTCTTGCCTATATATTTATTTTCGTAAAGAGCAGAGAGGATTTGACGGTTTATGTCTTCGGGATAGTATTCTGGCAGCTTTTGGGTAATATACTTTTATGGCTTCATATTCCGAAGGATGTTGTAAGGAAAGGCTTTGGAAAGCTGCATGTGTTTGGGCATTTTTCAGAGATCCTTTCTCTTTTCCTTCCGGGTATTGCTGTCAATGTTTACACTGTGTTTGATAAGACGATGATAGGTTTGATGTGCGAGGGCTCTTTTGAAAATGGGTATTATGAGCAGGCTTATAAGACTGTTTTGATAATCCTTACCGTGGTAACTGCCCTTGGAGCTGTAGCTACTCCTCGCATCAGTTATTATTTTGCCCGAAAGGAAGATGATCAGATCAGAAATCTCATGATGAAATCCTACAGGGCAGTCATGTGTATCAGCATCCCGTTTTGCTTTGGACTCATCGGGATTTCAGGCGGATTTGTGCCGTGGTTCTATGGTCCGGGATATGAAAAGGTTGCAGATTTGCTCAGGATATCCGCTTTTATAATCATAGCTGTCGGGATAAGTAATATTACCGGTAATCAGTTTATGGTGCCTACAAAGAGGCAGTCGGTATTTACCGTCTCGATACTTACGGGTGCGGCATTGAATTTTATCCTGAACTTGATAATGATACCGCATTTGCAGTCGGTTGGAGCGATAATCGCTTCTGCTGTGTCGGAGATCTGGATTGCAGGAGTACAGCTGTTTTTCGTAAGAAAAGAGTTAAGTGTAGGAGGAATTCTGAAAAACGGTGTCAGGTACCTGATCTCTGCTGCAGTCATGCTGGCTGTTGTTATGGCAGAAGGCAGTTTTCTTCCTCAGACAGTTTTCGGTACACTGTGTATGGTGATCACCGGAGCTGCAATATATGCGGTTATGCTATTGATACTGAAAGACAGCATGTTCCTGGATTATTCGGGCATGGTGATAAACAGGATAAGATTGATTATCAAACGTAATAAATGATGAAAAGGAAATCTTAGGATGCTTATAGGAACAGATCTGCTGTGGGTGCGTCCCGGCATTAACGGCGGAACGGAAAGTGTCATAAGGAATCTGCTGAAAGCCTTCGGAGAAATGGGCGAAGAGGACTTTCTGCTTTTTGTGTCCGAAGATAATGCAGACAGCTTCAGAAAGTATGAAGACTATCCCAATGTAAGGCTTCATGTATGTAATGTAAAGTCTGCTGTTCCGGCAAAGCGCGTTTTGTGGCAGAATTTCTGTCTTGATAAACTGGCGGCATCCTGTAAGGTTGACCTTATGTTCAGCCCCATATACAGCATCCCCCGTCATAAGAAGGGCAGGACCCCTTATGTGGCTGTTATTCATGATATGCAGGCTTTGCATTATCCGGAATATTTTGGCAGGATCCGTAATATGTTCTTTAGACTGTCCTGGAAGAATACCTGCAAAAATGCGACTCATGTAATTACGATCTCAGATTATTGCAAGGATGAGATCATTGGTTTTTATCCGGGGGTAAAGGACCGTATCACAAGGATCTATGATCCTGTGGATATTAGGATCTCCTGTGATCCGGAGAGTGCGAGAGTGCTTGAAAAATACGGTGTTAAACGCAGAGGCTATGATTACTGTGTAAGTTCACTCCTTCCTCATAAGAATCTGGACACGCTTTTGAAGATGAAGTCTGAGTTTCGCGAAAATGCCGTTCCGCTTCTTATAAGCGGCGTCGGAGGCAGGGCAGATGAATTTGGTTCAAGGGTTAGGGAACTTGGCCTTGAGGATATGGTATTTCAGACAGGCTTTGTATCCAATGAAGAAAGAAACGCTCTTTATGCTGGATGCAGACTTTTCCTTTTCCCAAGCGTATTCGAGGGCTTTGGAATGCCGCCGGTCGAGGCGCTCGCTTTCGGCAAGCGGGTGGTGATGACTAAAAAGGCCTGCCTTGAGGAGGTTACAAAGAAAAATGCCGTTTATGTGGATGATCCCTTTGATCCTTCCGACTGGAATGAAAAGGTAATACAGGCGCTGTCGCTTCCGGAACATGTGGTTACTTTTCCGGAATATGCACCCGAAGCGGTTGCGGCAGAGTATCTTAAAGTATTCAGGAAGGTTTTGGATAAGAAAAATTGAAGTCAGTACCCTTCAAAAACAGAATATCTCCAAAAAGGCTTTGGTATGCGATATGCTTTGCATGCCTTATGGGCATTGATGCCGTAGTCGGATCCCAGAGCGAATATATATTCCAGTTTACCAACAATATGGTCGGTATTGTTTTTTCGCTTATAATGCTTACCGCTTATGAGCGGAAGGAGATTTTCAGGCCGGTAAATATTCTCTGGTCTGTGGCCGGCATATTGATGACTGTATTCGGATATATATACTGGTACCAAAATCAGGCCGGACATTTTCTTGCAAAGTGCGTTATGGTTCCTTTTAATATCTGGGTCCTCGGTCTTGTGGTGAATATTTTTGCAAGGAAGGCCTTTATCAATAAAAAGATCAGCATAAGGCCTTCCCTGTGGGAATATGCATTCATACTCTGCATGCTGCTTATGACGTTTTCAAAAAATGAAGCGGTGTGGCCCCTTTATTACGGGATAGTATTTTTCCTTCTGCTTCATACTCCCTTTTCGGATTCGGATAAAAAGGAGCTTCTTAGCGGAGCTCTGGATGGTATCGTACTCGGTTTTTTTCTGATACAGGGCTTTGCATATTATAACAGGCCCTACGATGATGTCAGATATATAGGCTCATACGGAGACTGCAACAGAAACGGATGCATGTATCTGGTGACGATGGCGGCGTTTCTGGGAAAGGCTTTCCTTCAGAGGGCGGCAAAATGCGATGAACGGAATTTAGAAGGTGGGTCTGATATTAAAAAAGGCCTTCGTATCTCGAAAGCTTCAATATTTGCTGCCATAGACTGCATTATGGCTGCGGGTATTTTTACTTTTATCCTGTTTACGGGATGCAGATCCGCCATAGTGGGCCTTGCCATTATGCTTCCCGTGTTTTTATTTGCCGAATGGAGGGTGCTGAAGGAAAAGCTTTTTATCATTTTGATCCGCTTTGCCTGCTGTATCATGCTGCTGATCCCCATGATACCTCTTGTATATGCGACCATCAGATATATACCCGCCATATGCGATCATCCGATCTATTACGGAGCAGAGTGGAATGAGGAAAAGGTCCAGCCAAGATCTGCCGTAGATGACTGGAGATATGTGACTCTGGATGAGTCCGTGGATATGATATATGAAAGGTTCTTCGTGCCCGCGAGGGTTTCGGAGGCCTTGAGGAATTATCTTACAAGGGACTTTGCCAATCCCTTTGTCATGAAGGTATTTGCTGCGGATCTGTCTGACGCGGTTCCGGATGCCGGAAGTACAGGCGGAGCGGACGGTTCAGTGCCTGAAGATCACAGCGATGAATATATGGTCAGCTATGTTAATGTTGATGACCTTAACGGCGAGCCGGAGGTCTTCTATGTGCCGAAGAAGGTATATACAGGCGTTTTTACCGTAGATGTAAGGATCAATATTGCCCTGACTCTTCTTAGGGACATTAATCTGACGGGACATACCTCAGCTGAAGGACACTACAGGATCACATCAGACAATCCCGGCGCACCGGTTACCTGGTCCCACAATCCCCAGAATCTGATCGTATATATGATCTATTCCTACGGGCTGATCGCAGGTATCTTCGGACTGCTTTTATATCTTGGCGGACTGATCATGCTCATGGTAAAGGCGGATGCGGGAAACCGCGGTGCCATGGTGGCGCTCATCTTCTGGCTTATCCATCTCGGAATGGGTATCACGGAGGTTGTCTGGATACCGGGGCAGATCATACTGGTAATGCTGTTTTTTACGGCCGTAATCTGTTATAATAAACCTCGTGTGCGGAACTAATACTATTTTTCAAGGAAAAGGCTATGTTAAACGGAAAAGTAATACTTGTAACAGGCGGAACCGGTTCATTCGGTCATCACTTTGTGGATTATGTGCTTGAGCACTACAAGCCTAAGAAGGTGATCATCTATTCAAGAGATGAGTACAAGCAGTTCGTCATGGATAATGATTATAAGGATCATCGTGACGTGCTCAGATTCTTTATCGGTGATGTAAGGGATGAGGCGAGACTTGAGATGGCAATGCAGGGCGTGGACTATGTGATCCATGCGGCTGCCCTTAAGCAGGTTCCCGCTTGCGAATATAATCCCAATGAGGCTATCAAGACCAATGTAAACGGTGCTACGAATGTTATCAACGCATCTCTTAAGGCAGGCGTTAAGAAGGTGGTAGCGCTCTCTACTGACAAGGCTGTCAACCCCATCAATCTCTACGGCGGAACAAAGCTTGTATCCGATAAGCTTTTCTGCGCAGCCAATGCTTACGGCGGCGATGAGGGAACCAGGTTCTCCGTTGTCAGATACGGAAACGTGGCGGGAAGCCGCGGAAGCGTCATTCCCTTCTTCCAGAATATCATCGATAAGGGCGGTAAGGAGCTTCCCATAACCGATTACCGTATGACCAGATTCTGGATCAGCCTGGAACAGGGCGTAGAGCTTGTTATCAAGGCTCTTGAGGAATCCCAGGGCGGTGAGACATTTATAAGCAAGATTCCTTCATTCAAGATCACCGATCTTGCAGAGGCCATGCTTCCGGGATGCGAGAAGCCCGAGGTGGGTATCAGAGAGGGAGAAAAGCTTCACGAGATCATGATAACCCGTGAGGATTCGCTCCATACCTACGAATATGAGAAGCATTACATCATATACCCTCACTATAACTGGTGGAGGGACAGGGATATAATCCCGGGCGGTAAGCTTGTTGCACCTGAATTCGAATACAGTTCCGGAACAAATACCGAGTGGCTGAGCGTTGAAGAGTTAAGGCAGAAGCTTAAGACGGATCTGGATAAGCATTGAACGTAAATAGCAGAAATCCCACGGGTTTCTGCTATTTTTAAACGGGTCACTGCCGTGTTTGCGCTGTAAGCTCATTAAAATGCAGGTAATATGGAGCAGGTAAATGTCTATCTACAGAAAAATTGAATCTGCAGGCAAAACGCATATATTAAATGTTCTGTACTGGCTTTTTCTTGCTGCTGTCCTTGTTCCCTTCATGCTTGTCGCAAGGTATGACAGACCGGCAGCCGATGACTGGAGCTATGGTGCTGCTGCTTACCGTGCTCTGACAGGCGGCGGAGGTTTTTCGGAATTTATCTTGGCACTGGTTGAAACTGTCAGGCATACATATGATACATGGGAGGGCAGATTTACCTGCGTGTTTCTTGAAGGCATGATGCCCGGGATATGGGGTGAGCATGTATATGCTATAACTCCTTATATCATCATACTGAGCATTGTGATAAGCGAGTATGTGCTGTTAAGAGCATTTACAGGTCTTGAGAATAGGAAATATGTTGCCCCTGTACTGGTCCCCTGCCTTGTGATGCAGATTTTCTATCAGCTGAGTATATCTGAGGCATTCTTTTGGTATAACGGATCGATCATATATACCTTTCTTCAATCTGTATCCTTTGTTTTTCTTGCGGGTGTTTTTTACATGAGAAGGTCCGGAATATCAAAGGCTCGTATGTCGGGGCTTATTGTACTTTTGACTGTGACGGCTTTTTTCCTCGGCGGCGCTACATTTGTAACATCCGTATATGTATTTTTGACACTGATCATATTATTGGTATTGTATTCTGTAAGGGATGGGAGGGTATATCTAAAGCTCCTGCCGCCCGTGATAGCACTTGCAGGAGGTCTCGCCGTATGCCTTCTGGCACCGGGAAACAGCGTAAGGCTGAGCAATAATTTCAGCGGTATGCAAAACAGCCCCATCAGGGCTGTGATAATGTCCATCTGGAGGACATGCACCAATATTTTTTCCTGGACGGTAGGAATAAAGTGGACCATCCCCGTACTGCTCATGATCCTTCCATTTATCATAATTATCGTAAAGAAGATGGATCATGGATTTACCTTTCCGGGAGCATTTACATTTTTCTCGACGGGGATCTATGCATCCCAGATGGTCGCAACGATGTATGTAGACGGAACCTCCGGAGGCGGAAGGCAGGCTGCTGTTTTATACGAATCATACTGGCTGTGGCTGATACTTAACCTTCTGTACTGGACCGGGTGGATATGCAGGCTCGGAAGCAGGATCAAAAAGGAGCAAGCGGAAGAGATCCCTGAGAAAAAAAGAGGCCCTGCAGTAACTGCTCATCCGTATCTTATCTCCGGAGTCCTGGCATTCATGATCCTTGCCGGGATGTTCTTGACCGGTGATTATAAGAATGTATCATCCTATAAGGCGTACAGGGATTACAGACAGGGAATTGCCGCAGGATATGCCGCGGAGTGGGATGCAAGATATGAGGTGCTGCATGATACTTCCGTAACCGATCCGGTATTTGAGCCGTTAAATTATTTGCCGGAGACGATATGCTATACTGATCTGCAGGATGAGAACGGATATGTATGGGTAAATGATGCCTGCGCAGGATTCTACGGCAAGAATTCCGTGACTGTTGTAAGCCCGGAGCGGTAAGGTGGATTTTTGATCACCCGGTGATCTGTTGATACTTAGTATTTTATTGAGTAAATTATGAGTAAGACAGATATTAACCCCATGCAGGGTAAGCGTGTTCAATTGCTTATATGTGAAGATGATCCAGCAAATGCAGACGGTATAAAAGGGCATCTTGTCGAGGTTCCTGTAAGCAGCGCAAATCCGGTTCATAAAAGGGGATTTTACGAAAAGTACATAAAGAGACTTCTGGATATAGTCCTCAGCTTTTTGGGGCTTGTTCTTTTGTCGCCTGTTTTTCTGATACTAAGCCTTGCGATCGTTATAGATGATCCGGGGCCTGTGTTTTTTGCGCAAAAGCGTATAGGACTTGATAAGAAATATTTCAGGCTTCATAAGTTCAGATCCATGAAGATGTCCACGCCCCATGACAGGCCGACCCATATGCTGGATAACCCGGAGCAGTATATCACGAAGACCGGAAAGTTCATAAGAGCGCACAGTCTCGATGAGCTTCCCCAGATATGGGATATATTTATCGGCAACATGTCAGTGATAGGCCCGAGGCCCGGACTCTGGAATCAGGATTTCCTGACTGCAGAGCGAGACAGATACGGAGCTAATGATGTTAAGCCCGGACTTACGGGATGGGCGCAGATCAACGGACGTGATGAGCTTGAGATCCCCGTTAAGGCGCGTCTTGACGGAGATTATGTTAGAAAGCTTGAAGAGGGCGGCTTCAAAGCCTTTGCTTTTGACGTAAGATGCTTTGCCTTAACGGTCTTTTCCGTAGCAAGGGGTGACGGAGTCGTTGAAGGCGGAACAGGCAGTATGAAGAAGGACTGATATTTAGTTTGATATGAAGAAGCTTTTGAATACAAAATACATATTTTCTTTTCTTATGATCCTGACTGTAGTCTCAAGGCTTATTCTGCTGGGAAAGCTTCCTGCCGGTGTCAATCAGGATGAAGCCATGCTTTCCATGGATGCCTGGGCCCTTTCAAAATATGGGACAGACAGATTCGGTATGCCGTTCCCGGTACATTTTACGGCATGGGATGTCGGGCAGATGAGTACCCTGTTGGGATATCTGATGGTTCCTTTTATCAAGCTGCTCGGATTCAGTACATTTTCCGTAAGGCTCCCCATGGTGATCGTGAGCAGTATCTCCGTATGGGTGATCTATGAAGTGGCGAAAACACTTTATGATGAGCGTATCGGACTTTTCGTAATGTTTCTTACCGCCATAAATCCGTGGCATTTTATTCAGAGCAGGTGGTCACTTGACTGTAATCTTTTCCCCCATGTTTTCCTGATCGGATTCCTGCTATTGCTGAAAGGACTGAAGGATAAAAAGCTGCTGTATCTGTCGATGGTATTTTTCGGGCTTACCTTCTACTGCTACGGGATTGCGGTATATACGGTGCCTTTGTTTTTGTTTGTTTTTGCACTGTGGTGCCTTGTGAAAAAGCAGCTCAGGATAAGGGATGTTCTTATCGCGGTTTTGATATTTATGATCATTGCGGGACCCGAGATAGTCGTGATGGTGATCAATACATTTAAATATGATTCGGTACGCCTCGGGCCTCTTACGCTTCCGTTTTTCCCTAATAGCGGAAGGAGCAGCGACATACTTTTTTTGAATTTCAGCCGCAGGCAGCTTTTGAAAAATGCCATGGCAATGACCGGTTGTGTTTTCCTGCAAAAGCCGGATTATATCTTCAATACTATCCCGTTCTTCGGGCCTCTGTATCATATATCGATCCCGTTTATGCTGATCGGTATTATCCGGGTTGTTAAGGAATTTTTCACCTCGAAGGAGGTATCTAAAAGGTACGGATACCTTGCCCTCATCGGATTCCTGCTATCCGGCATCTGGGTCGGGCTTGTTACCCTTGAGGTAAATGTCAACCGAATCAATATAATTTTTTATCCGCTGATCATCCTTACTGGGTTAGGAATTGACTCTGTTTTGAAGTTTGCTGCCGGCAGACATGCCGGGACTGATAGGTATGCGGAGGCTGCATATTCTGTGATAGGAATATATTGCGTCCTTGCCATAGCATTTTTTATATGCTACGGAACCTATTACAGGGATCACATAAGATCCTGGTTCAGTGCAAATTTCCTGGAGGCTGTCGCAGAGGCAGACAAGGTGGATGATGAATCTCCGCTGTATATCACTTCTTCGATGGAGACACAGACAAACCGCGCTATGAGCGAGATACTTACCCAGTATTCGGTAAGGATCGATTCGAAGTATCTTCTCGGAGAGACTGATACTTTGAACGGAAGGGCTTTACCTTCGTATAATGAGAGGTATCATTTTGTGGATATGGTATCGGTGGATTTTTCCGATGCCGGGATATATGTTCTCAAAAAGGGTGAAAAGGATCTTCCCTCGGATGCGGTGATCATCGGAGAAAATGAGACATATATGTATGTGAGGATAGAGAGACAGGATTGTTTTGAATGATCTCCGGAATTAAGAGTCTTACGCTATATGGCTAAATCTTTATTGGAAAAAAAGAATCTTCTCGCTGCCCTGTTCATGGTATTTATATTTGTCATTGGCGTGATGAATATAGATGATTACGGGGTATATTGCGATTATGAATCCGAGATGCCGATTGTTTTCATGAATATTCAGGCATACGGAAGGGTAGTGTTTGGAGATGACAGCGGATATGTGCAGGGCCTCGGAGATAATGATGTATTAACGGATATTGAGAGGGACCACGGTGCTGCGGCTTTATATCTTATCATTCCTTTTTCAATGATCCCGCATCTCAGAAATGATGCTCACACCTGGATGCTGACATTCCGGATGGTCATTTTTACGATGTTCTGGCTGGGACTGATCGCCTTGTATTTTCTGATACGCAGGATGACCGGAAGCAGACTTCTTGGCTGCCTCGGTGCGGCGATGCTTTGGCTGTCCCCGAGATTTTTTGCCGAGAGCACATATAACAATAAAGATTTACTTGCTCTGGCGTGTACCATTTTTGTCCTGTATTCGGGATACATGTTCCTGAAGGGCTCTGACAGGGATTTTGCGTGGCCTGCGGTTTTTGCATTCACATCCGCGATGAATATCAATATGCGTGTTACGGGTTGTGCTCTGTACGGCCTTGTCGGAATATTCTATATAATATACATTTTTGTGAATAAGAAGGTATCGGTTAAAGCATTTTTGAGAGGGCTGGAAGCACTTATCACAATGCCTTTGTTTTACGTGATCCTGACTCCTGCCACCTGGCATGGCAATCTGTTTTCCTTCCTGGAATACCTGATCACCAATTCCTCCGGGTTCGAAAGGACTGCGGTCGATCTGTTTATGAACGGAGAGGTATATAATTCCGTGCTGTGTCCTCCGGGCAGATCCTATATCTTCAGATATATCCTTGTTACTACTCCGCCTGTTATATTGCTTTTTTCCGTCATAGGCGTTGTCACTACTGTTCTTGTTTCCATCAGGCGAAAAGGTGACGCTTTGGCAGAAGATGCTGATAATGCGAAAAATGCGGTAAGAACAGATGATCCTGACAGTTCAGAAAGTGCGGTAAAAACAGATAATGGAAATGATGTGAAAAAGGAAGCCGGCTGCAGTCTGCTGTACAGGTGGCTTGTCATAGTTTTCTTTGTCACGATGGTGGTTGTTACTCTTGCTCTTGACCCTGCATTTTACAATGGCTGGAGACATATGTATTTCCTGTACCCTGCTGTTATACTGCTTGCGGTATATGGACTTAAGGATATGGCAGATGCGGGGAAAAAGCAGAGGATCTGCGCGCTTGTACTTGTATCCTGCCAGCTTCTGGCTTCATGTATATTTATCATTTCCAATCATCCGCTGGAATTTGCATACTATAACTTCCTTGCGGGAAACAGCCCTGAGACGGATTGGGATGGTGATTACTGGGGAGTGGGGACCAATGTGGTCCTTGAGGAGATGGCTGATAAGCTTGGACCGTGCTCTGCAATGATTCATGAGGAGGTATTCGGCAGGCTGAATCTCGAGCAGCTCCCTGAAGATGTTGCCGCCAAGATAACTCTTTACGGATGGTGGGATATGAGATCGGATTATATAATCGTAAACAGATATTACGATAATCTTGCCATAGCCAAGGTCGATGCGGATTGGTCGACGTTTACGGATTATGATGCGGCTGTCCAGCTGGCGCTTCTTAACGAAGAGCCGGTAATGACCTTCAGTTCGGGAGATATGGTGCTGTACGAGGTATATGTCAATCCTTTCAGATGATGATCGTAATTGACCTTTGGGATGTCCCTGATGAGGAGATCGGTTATGTTTGTAAATGAATTAATGAGGGATCTGAAGAAGCTTTTTTCTTCAGGAATATATGTTATCTTCACTCTGCTTGCCGGAGTGTTGTCCTATGGATTTGAGATAACACATTTTTCCATGGGGATCGATGATATATCCATGCATATGTATCTGGATAAGGGGCTCCTTCCGGAAACGGGAAGATGGGTTTTGTTCCTGATCAATAAGGTCATTTTGCTTTCTGCATTTAATCCCTTTGTTACCGAAGTTGTAGGATTTATCTTTCTGTATATTGCTGCAGGGATTTTCTGTGTTTTGATAATGCGGATAAGTAAGGGCAGTGTTTCGATACATGCGCTCACCGTCTTTGCGGCGATCTTTATTTCCAACCCGCTTTTCAGCGAGGTGGATATTTACTATCTGCATAATGCCGCAGATCTTGGATGGATCCTTGTCGGCACAGCCCTTCTTGTTTCATTCGGATCTTTGGAGTATATCTGCGGAAATAAAGGCGGGAAATTCAGTGAGGCTGTTAAGGAAACGCTTCCCGGGGTCATCACAGCTTCTCTTTTGCTGTGGATCGCCGCCGGATGCTATGAATCCTTTATGTTCGTATATATTTCCTGCATGATTCTCATAC
The DNA here is from genome assembly GCA_946531495.1 of uncultured Lachnospiraceae bacterium. Classification (GTDB taxonomy): domain Bacteria; phylum Bacillota; class Clostridia; order Lachnospirales; family Lachnospiraceae; genus AC2028. Next base: position 15,361 of record CAMNAQ010000036.1, read on the forward strand.
TGCTTGTAAACGGGATGATGAATTCGGAGAAGATTCGGTTTAAGACTGTTTTATCTTATGGACTTTTCACATTTATAACATGTCTTGCTGCCTTTATCCTGAGGAGCATCATATGCGGCATTATTCCGCCTGTTTTCGGGCTTGATGACATGACCTCGGATTATGTCAGTTACAGGAGCGCCGGCGATGCCATAAGGGAGCTGTTTTTGTCCGGAGATCATGAGCTGTTAAAATCCATTATCCGTGACGAGATCGTCAGATATCATATCAATGCGCTCGTATATCTTCCGATCGCTCTCTATGTTGCGGCGATGATCCTCATCCTTGCCGTAAGCTTATATTGCTGCATAAAGCATAAGAGCATCTGGTATATACTTCTGTGGGCCTCTCTGGAGGCGGTTCCTTTTCTTCAGTCTTTTGTATCGGGATATTTATTCCCCTACCGCGCTGCACAGTTTATTCCGATAGTAACTGCATTCGGAGCGCTTGTCATGTATCTGTGCATCAGAGATTTGAAGCGCTTTTCAAAAGCCGCAAGAGTTATATATACGGTCGTTTTTTCCGTGATTATCTTTAATTGCTGTAACCGTCTTAATTACAATTTCTATCTTGATCATATGAGATATGAAAATGATAAGAGAATGCTCGGAGAGGTCACCCATGATCTGTACGAGGCAGCATCCGTAAAATACGGAGATGAATTATGTGTATATTTTGCGGGTCACTACAGAGTGCCGCTCGCATTCAGGGATGGATTCTATATATCTGTCAACGATCCGAAGTTTGCAATGATGACGGCACTTATAAAGCCGATAGATGCAGGGCTGGGGAGTGTGAACGGGCATGTATCGGATGGAAAGTATTTCTATGATCATGAGATGATGTTCCCGTTGTTTTTGTGGGGAAGAGAAGCATTTAACGGAACATGTGACGAGCTTGTCAGATTTATCAATATGCATGGAGCGGGACTTACCACCATTCATTCTGCCGATGAGATAAGAGCTGCGAATGAGCATGCATATGAAATGCCCTGCTGGCCTGCGGAGGGCTCCATAGAATTGCGCGACGGTTATGTGCTGGTCAGGATCTAGTATAACGTTCGCAAAATAACTGGCCTAATGCGACGAATGCTTGCCTGAG
>CAMNAQ010000037.1 GCA_946531495.1 uncultured Lachnospiraceae bacterium
TCCTGTCGGCACCTCCCTTTATTATCTTACGTAAAAATACAATATCGTCACCTGATTCCTTGACTGCAATGCAGTAATTGTGAACATTGTCTATCTTGCCTTCAAGCTCTGTCAGCTCATGATAATGCGTAGCAAAGAGAGTCTTTGCACCGAGGATCTTTTTGTTACAGATATGCTCAACAACGGCCCATGCTATGGATAATCCGTCGAACGTAGAGGTGCCTCGTCCTATCTCATCAAGGATAAGAAGACTTTTTGATGTGGCATTGCGAAGAATATTTGATACCTCATTCATCTCGATCATGAATGTGGACTGGCCGCTTGCAAGATCATCGGAAGCACCGACTCTTGTAAAGATCCTGTCGACAACGCAAAGATCAGCTGAAGTTGCAGGCACAAAGCTTCCAATCTGAGACATCAGTACGATCAGTGCAGTCTGTCTCATATAGGTTGATTTTCCTGCCATATTGGGACCGGTTATTATGCTGCAAAGATTCGAATTATTATCAAGCAACGTATCATTTGCAACAAAGAGCTCTCCTCCAAGCATTTTCTCAACAACCGGATGTCTTCCCTCTTTTATGTTGATAACGCCTCTGGTGTTGATCCTTGGCTTTACATATCTGTTGAGCTCGGCAATATAAGCAAGATCCGAAAAAACATCAAGATATGCAACACTTTTTGCAGTCTTTAATATCCTGTCGCTTTCTGCGGATATGGTATTTCTGATAGTGACAAATACGTCATATTCGAGATTCCTGATCTTTTCTTCCGCATTAAGAACCGTATCCTCAAGGTCTTTGAGCTTGGCAGAGGTAAACCTTTCGCAATTCGTCAAAGTCTGTCTTCTGATGTAATCATCAGGTATCTTATCAAGATAGGAATTGGTGATCTCAAAATAATAACCGAAGGCTTTATGATATTTTATCTTTAAAGCCTTGATCCCCGTTCTTTCTTTTTCCGCTTCTTCAAGCTCTGCAAGCCATCTTTTTCCGTCTCTTTTTGCGGACCTTAATCTGTCGATCTCTTCATTGAAGCCGTCCTTTATGATATCACCGTCCCTTATGGTAAGAGGCGGCTCTTCCTGTATCGCCGAAGTAATAAGATTTTCTATATCGGAAAGAGTATCAAAACTTTCGGAGATCTCATCGATTATTTCGGAATGCACATCCGAAAGAGCGGTTGCGATATGAGGAAGCATCGATAATGAAGAAGCAAGACTGATCAGGTCTCTTGGATTGGCGGTTCCAAAGCTCACTCTTGCAAGAAGTCTTTCGAGATCATATATGGGATTTAGATATTCTCTTAATTCATCCCTTGCAATGGTATTTGAATTAAATGCAGAAATTGCATTCTGCCTTCTTATGATCTCAGCTTCATCGATAAGAGGCTGTTCAATAAAGGTCCTTAAAAGTCTTCCGCCCATTGCAGTTTTTGTTCTGTCCAAAACTCCGAGCAAAGATCCCTTCTTCTGCTTATCTCTGATCGTTTCGGTAAGCTCAAGATTTCTTCTTGAAGAAGAATCAAGCATCATGAACTTACTTGCAACATAAGGATGAATCTCGGTTATATTACTGAGATCGGTCTTCTGTGTATCATGAAGATAAATAAGGGAAGCGCCGGCGGCAAGAACTCCGGATATCATCGAATCAAGTCCCAGTCCTATCAGGCTTTTAACCTTGAACTGCCGTAAAACCTCACCCGTTGCGGTCTTTTCATCAAATACAGCATTATCGAGGACTGTCACGGGAACGTTAAATTTTTCTTTTATAGAGTTAAGAAGATCGCTTTGAAGCGAAAAGGCATTATTACATATGATCTCGGAAGGGACAAATCTGCTCACATAATCGTTAAGCTCATAGGGAGTGGATAATTCGGATACAAGGAATTCACCTGTAGATACATCGACAACGCTGCATCCGGTACCGTTATCCTGATGACATATGCACATAAGATAGTTATTCTTTCCGGAATCAAGAGCCATGGTGTTCATATTTGTTCCGGGAGTAACTACCTTAATGACTTCTCTTTTTACAAGGCCCTTTGCAAGCTTCGGATCCTCAACCTGTTCACATATGGCAACTTTATAGCCCTTTGAAACAAGTCTGGAAATATACGAATCAGCAGCATGAAAAGGCACGCCGCACATAGGGGCCCTCTCTTCCATGCCGCATGCTTTTCCGGTAAGAGTAAGTTCAAGCTCTTTTGATACCTGGATCGCATCATCAAAAAACATCTCATAAAAATCACCGATGCGGTAAAACAGGAAGCAATCCTGATATTGCTTCTTTGTTTCGAGATAATTTTGCATCATTGGTGAAACTTCATTTATTTCAGGCATATTCTCATCCTTAAAAACGCATATTCATGCAGAATAGTTTATCTTAAGAATCTTATCATTTTACCTCAGATCCCATATAGTAAAATCCTCGGCATTCTTCGAGCCTGACCGGAACAATGTTACCTATCAGTGATGAAGATGCGGGGAAATGCACTATCATGTTGTTGGAAAGGCGTCCTGTAACATAACCTTCAAGAGAATCGTTTTCTTCCTCTACAAGGGCATCAAGTATCTGTCCCTGCCACCTGAGCGACTGCTCTTTAGCGGTTTCCTGTACGCATTTTAAGACTCTGTCAAAGGATATCTTAACAAGGTCCGGAGGAACCTGGTCTTCTCTCACAGCAGCAGGCGTTCCCATTCTCTTGGAATAGATAAAGGTAAATGCATTGTCATACTTTACGGTTTCGATCACATCAATGGTATCATCCACATCCCCCGCAGTTTCTCCGGGAAATCCGACCATTATATCAGTTGTAAGCGCTATCTCCGGTATCTCATCCTTTATGTGAAGAGCAAGGTCAACATACTGCTCCTTGGTATAACGTCTGTTCATCTCCTTAAGGACCTTTGTGGAGCCGGACTGAAGCGGCAGATGAAGATGCCTGCAGATCTTGTCATTATTTTTTATGGTACGGATAAGATCCTCCGAAAGATCCTTGGGATGGGACGTCATGAACCTTACTCTTTGGATCCCGTCAATATCGCATACCCTCTTTAAAAGCTCGGGAAAAGATATCTCGCCAGAAAGAGAGTTTCCGTATGAATTAACATTCTGACCAAGAAGCATGACTTCCTTAACTCCGGAAGCTGACAGCTTTTTTATCTCTTCTAGAATATCCGAGCTGTCCCTTGATCTTTCTCTTCCGCGTACATGAGGCACGATGCAATATGTGCAGAAATTATTACATCCAAACATTATATTGACACCGGATTTAAAGGGATATTTTCGAAGAACCGGAAGATCCTCAACGATATTATCCGTGTGATCGACTATCTCAAAAATATGCCTTTCACCGGCAAGCAGTCTGCAGAGATATTCCGGAAACGCATACAGATTATGTGTTCCAAAGATAAGATCAACAAAGGAATAGGATTTTTTCAGTTTTTCAAGAGCTGATGGTTCCTGGGGAAGACAGCCGCAAACGGCAACCATCATATCGGGATTTTTTTTCTTTCGGGAAAGGGCTTCACCGAGATGACCGTAAAGCTTTTGATTGGCATTATCCCTTACCGTACATGTATTATACAAAACAAAGTCGGCATCCTCGGTGTCCTCCAGGAGTTCAAATCCTGCAGACACGAGAATACCGGCTAATTTTTCGGAATCGCGTGCATTCATCTGACATCCGAATGTGATTACGGATGCAGTAAGCTTCTTTCCGGATCTTTCTTCATTGTTTTTGAGAAGTTCAGATGACCTTTTGATATAGTTCATCTGATCATTTTTGGCTAAGATATCTGATTCTTTCATTTCACTCCGTCAGGAGCGAGTTTCTCCGAAATATCCGGCCAGACAGATGGTAGGACCGGTATGTGTACCAATCATGGGTCCAATGCTGTTGACCATAAACTTCTTGAAGCCCAAACGCTCCTCAATCTGATTTTTTAAATACTGCGCATCATCCGGACAATTACCGTGAGCGATCATGATGATCTCATTCATGTCACGATAAGAGCCCATGTGCTCTTCCATATAATCGACTATATGATCGAGGCTCTTTTTACGGCCTCTGATCTTGCCTCCCGCATCAAGCTTGCCTTCATTGTCAACGGTGATAAAGGGCTTGATAGCAACCATTGTACCGATGACAGCACTTGTCTTGCTGACTCTTCCGCCTCTCCAAAGATCCATAAGATTATCGACCGTAATGGCAAGACATGCGTGGATGGCATTTTCCTTTACAAAAGCAACGGTCTCATCGAAGCTCTTGCCGGAATCCCTCATTTCAACGGCCTTGTATATCGTAAGCATCTCACCGAGGGATCCTGTAAGCGAATCCACGACCTCGACTCTTTTACCTTGATGCTTTTCCATAAACTCTGCAGCACCGGTCATGACGCTTTGGCAGGTTCCGGAAAGGCCTGATGATATTCCTATATAAAGAAATTCATCGGCATCATCAATATGTTCTTCAAAATATGACCTGGCCTGATCGGGATTAACCTGTGATGTGGTAGGCTTTGCACCCTCTGCAAGCATTTTGTAGAACTTATCCTTGCTAAGCTCTACTCCCTGATTATAGACTACCCCGTCGATGATCGTAGCAAGGTTTATGGTATCGATATCATGTTCCCTGGCATAATCTTCGGGAATATCAGATCCGTTATCAGTGATTATCTTAAACATATCATACCTCCGATGGATTTATCAAAAAACAAACCGAAGATATAATACTGAAACAGGCATCAAAAAACAAGTAAAAATATTATTAAAAAACACTTAACATAGTTTATAAGTCTATGTATCAGCTTCCTGTACTTCCAAATCCACCATTTCTGACGGACTTTACATCATCATCCTCCGTGATGCCGTAAGGAATGAAGATAGCCTGCGCAAATGCATCCCCTTCTTTTATGGAAAGAGTTTTGCCCTCATTTGAATCATTGGTTATCTTAACAAAAATATGGCCTTCATTATCGGAATAATAATAATCACTGTCTATGATACCGACGGTATTATTAAGCTGCAGCCTGTATTTGAAGCCAAGTCCGCTCCTGGGGAAAACAGCAAGCATCCAGTCCTCGAGCATCCGTACCCTGATACCGGTCGGGATCTTTATGGTCATTCCGGGTTCGAGTGTAAAATCCACCGTGGATCTGATGTCATATCCCGCACTTCCGCTCGTAGCCCTTGCAGGAAGCTTGATATTATCATATTTTTCTTTTAATGACTTTTCGTCAAGCCCAAAATCTTCCATTCCGGACTTAAATTGTTCAAAGCTGACTGTTTCAAATTTACCGACTCTGGTCATGATATCTCCTTTTTGATCTGCATCAGATTAAACAGACATTCAATACATACAGGGAACACCGGATTTTGAGCTTCCGTAGACCGATCCCGGATCCAGAACCGAATAATGATCAGGACAATGAATACATACATTTCCCGTTCTGAGGGATTCCTGTACATCTATGACTCTCTGATTTGAACTGCCCTTCCAGCATAACGTAACATCTCTTAAGTTCTTATCATATGGGCCGTCGACGATCACATCGACGTATTTCATCAAAGGCAGATCACAGATATCTTCCCACACATCACCTGTATAGATCCATACGGTCTTGTCCGGAAATTCTTTTTTCACCGAGATCAGGAGAGCTTCAACATCTTCCCTGTTTCCGGGATAAAGCGGATCCCCTCCTGTAAGAGTCAATCCCGATATGTAATCCCTGCCCAGGATCTCAAACAATTCATCTTTTGACTCTTTGTCAAAATATATTCCGGAGTCCGGATCCCAGGTCTGAGGGTTCTGGCATTGTGAACACATATGCGAGCATCCGGAAACCCATAATGTGACTCTGAGGCCGTCACCGTTTTTCATATCATCTTTTGTAATATCATGATATCTCATTACATTGATCTTCTTTCCGCAATCTCGATCATCTTGGCATCATTTAATCTTGTATCACCATGTGTCCTTGAATATGACAGATATCCGTTCATTCTGTCTATTTTGGTAAGATTTCTGCTTCCGCATACCGGACATACATCCATTGACAGCTCTTCATGTCCGCAGTCATCGCAATAAGAAAGGGACAGATTGACTCCCTCATAGAATCCCATCTTCATTGCTCTTCTTATAAGGGTCTTTATAGCTTCAAGATTATAATCCACAGGGTATTTTACATATTGGATCTTTCCGCCGTTGAAATAATCCCAGAAACGTTTTTCGTAATCCTGCTTTTCGATGGGGGTGATATCCTCGGTCACATGACAATGGAATGAATTGGATACATATTCCCTGTCGGATACGCCTTCAACGATACCGAATTTCTTTCTGAACTGCTTGACCTGAAGACCGCACAGATTTTCTGCAGGAGTTCCGTATATAGCATACAGCCTGTGATCTTCCTTCTTGAACTGAGCAATCTTTTCATTGATATGCTTCATGACTTCAAGAGAAAACTCTGCATCCTCTGTGAGGGACTTGTGATTATACAGCTGCTGAAGCTCGTTAAGAGCGGTAATTCCGAATGAAGCGGTTGCATAATCAAGAAGCGGTTTAATCTTATCAGTAAGCTGAAGATGACCGCCCCTGAAGCCGCCCATGCAATACGCAAGCGGATTGGTGGAGGCCTTCATTTCACCAAGATATGAATAAGTCCTCTGATGAAGATTTCTTATGAGTTCAAGATAATAATCAAGTATCTCATAAAAATCCCTTCCCTCTTTACGCGCTCTTGCCAGTATCATGGGAAGATGCAGGGATACAACACCAATATTGAAACGTCCGATAAATACGGGTGTATCATTTTCATCCGCAGGCTCTGCCCCGCCCCTTTCATACCACGGAGACAAAAACGCCCTGCATCCCATTGGAGAAATGATCTTACCGTATTTTTTATACATGGAAGGCACATATCCCTCTCCTGTAAGACTCAGATAATCGGGATACATGGTCTTTGAAGAACATTTGACCGCAAGATCAAAAATATCTTCAAGCTCACCGCCTTTGCCATGAAGATTTTCATCATACAGGAAAACGATCTTAGGGAACAGCACAGGTTTTTTTCTGCCCTTTTTGCCCTGGCCTTCCATATGGACCTTAAGCAGGGCTCTTGTTGCCATCTTCTGGAAATCCGATGTTCCGGTTCCGGCTGTTACGGTGATAAAGGGATAATCTCCTCTGCTCGATGCAACGGTATTAAATTTATATTCCCATCCCTGAAAGCCCTGTTCGAATTCTCTCCGGACATCCGAAAGTGCAGCCTCATCAGCCTTTTCTTCATCTATTCCAAGCTCTGTATATTTCTTCTTTTTCTTTTCATACGAAAGCTTGGCATAGGGCTCTAAGATATATTCGACGGAAGGAATGGTAAAACCGCCGTACTGCTGGCTTGCTGCGCTGAGAACTATATCTCCCATTACGTCAAAGGCTGTATCGAGAGATCTAGGCTCGTTATACCATATATTCCCCATTTCAAAGCCATCCTTAAGAACGGAGGCAATATCAAAAAGGCAGCAGTTCATGGTATCTCTTCTCGAAGACATATCATGAATATATATATATCCATCCCTGCATGCCTGTATCTCCTCAGTGGTAAGGAAAAATTTCATATACAGCTCTTTATTGAGCTGATTGAAGATAAGACTTCTTTTGGTGGAAACAAGCGCAGAATCGGTATTGGAGTTTTCCTTGTCCCCAATGTACATGATGGACTGGGATTTCTTATAGACATCATCAAGCATTCTGACAAAGTCCTGTTTATAGTTGCGGTAATCCCTGTAGCTTTTGGCAACTATGGGCTTGACCTGTTCAAGGACTTCCTCAACTATATTGTGCATTTTGGGGATGGGTATCTCTGTATCACCGAGAGAATCAACTCTCGAGATGATCAGAGTACAGATCTTACGGTTTTCTTCATCGGAAAACTCGGTAAGAGCCCTGTATGCACTTTTGCTCACGGCATTTATAACCTTCTGTACGTTAAAGGCTTCCTTTGTTCCATCCTTTTTTATGATAAAAACATCACCGGAAGGCTTATATATCTTACCGTAATCAGTTTCAGAAGCCATATCGGCCATCCTCCTTAGAACTCAGTATTTATCGATTATCCTGCGCAGATAATCCTTATAATCTGATACAACCTCATCAGGTCCTGCAATGAGAACTTCTCCTCCAAGTCCCGATAACCATCCGTAAAAAAGTGAACTCACGTAACATTTTGTCCTGATAAGGATTCTTCCGTCAGCCCCTTTTCTTTGTGATATGTCGGTTCCAAACCTGTCATATGCTATGCCTATCAGCTCCTCCGGAAAATCAAGGGTTACGGTCTCAAGCTTTCCTCCATACATGGAAAAAGTCTCTTCGGCATATGCGGACATATCGATCTTATCAAATTCATTCTTACCGTCTCTGGGTTTAGGCACAAGCTCAACATGTCTCATTTTATCAACTCTGAAATGCTTCATTTTACCGGCATCCGAGTCATATGCAAGAAGATAATAATTCTGATCCTGCCATATGAGAGCCCAGGGACTGAGGATCCTTTTTTGAGCCCCCTTTGTTATAAGCTTTTTGGCGGAGCCCCATACAAGATATTCAAAAGAGACTTTATCATCTCCGTATATTGCCCTTGATAAGGTATCTACGTTATAAAGAACCTCCTCATTGGGGGTCTTGGAATCAGAGGAATAGATCTGTCTTTTCATTGAAGAAGCAAGATGGGTGCTTGTCTGCTTTTGAAGCTTCTCCGCAAGGACCTTTGTTTTTCCCTGGGATATGAATTTAGAAGAATAAACGGCATCTGCAAGCAATCTTAATTCCGCATCTTCAAAATCCCTGGATACAAGCTTATATCCGCCGCCCGAAACAGAGGGTTCATGTATTATGTCATAGCCTGCATCAATGAGCGAATCTATATCGTTATATAAAGTCTTACGGTCACATTTAAGGCCTTCCGCTTTTATACGACGTATTATTTCTTCTGCCTTTAAAGGATGATCGTCATCCGTCTCGCTTTTCAAAGTTTCAAGGACGAGAAGGATCCTGGTTTTGTTATTATATGTATTCATATAATGTATTCAAATAAGCCAAAGAAATACAAAAAGGATACGAAAACTGATCCGTATCCCAGGTGTCTGTCACTTATCTGTTGTATCTTCGGAAGAAGACTTTCCGGACACATCAGCCTTGCCTGCACTGCGGTCCTTGTTATTTCTGAGAACTCTGCCGACTATAAAGCCGACTGCAGCTACACAGACAATTATAACCATAAGGAGCAGATAACTCAAAAACGAACCAAAAAAACTAACCATCTGCCGCACCTCCAATTGACTATATTTTGTGAAAATTCTCCCGCAAAACACTATAAAAATACAGTATTTAGTATACCTTTATATCCCTTGCTTAGTCAAGCCCGAGCATATCCTTTCACTCTCCGAAATGATCCTTTCCGGAAATCCGTTTTTCCTGAGAAGAGCTATGGCATTACGGCTGTTTGTAGGGCCGTCCGAGAGCTCATAAGTAAAGGTAACATCATCGTCTGTAATATTTTCCGTAAAATGAACATTTTTATACTGACCGGAGATCATTGTGGTAAGTTCAAGATCATGAGTAGCCGCAAATACGATCACTTTAAGCTCGGACAGATATCTTAACACCGCACATGCAGAGGATATCCTCTCTGATGTATTGGTTCCCCTAAGAATCTCGTCAATAAAGCATATAACCGGTCTTCCGTTTTTCTGAGCCGCATCGACGATCCTCTTAAGACTCCTTATCTCAGCCATAAAATAGCTTTCACCGCCAAGAATATTGTCACTTACGGCAATGGACGAATAGATCCGAAACGGCGATGCTTTATATGATACGGCCGCACATGTTGCAACGGATTGGGCAAGTATGGCATTTACGGCGATCATTCTCATATAGGTGGATTTACCGCTTGCATTGGATCCTGTTATCAAAACTCCGCCATCTGTAGCAGCATCATTTGCAACAGGCTTATCGATGAGCGGGTTGAAACCTCCGGATATAAAGATACCTGGATCAGCCGCAAATTCCGGCGTGCAGTATCCGCCCTTCTTTTCAAGAAAGGCTCTGTATGAAGCAACGCTCAGGCACATATCAAGATAGCCTGTCATCCGGTATGCGCTTAAGATATTATCTTTATCTTCTCTCACGCCCTTTAGTAAAAAAGCACATGCAATAAGATCAAAATGGAAAAGAAGATTTATATAAGTAAAGAGCATTGACAATATCCCGCCTGAAGAATCAGGACCGGAATTCATAACAAATGAAGACAATGCGGTTTTAGTCCTTAAGGACTTAAGGTCACCCGAAAGAGCATCGATCATCTTCCCGGGTTCGGATGGATGTCCTGAAGGAAGACTTTTTCCCATCCGCGCAAGCCTTGTGATCATTGACATACCGCATAATCTTTCTTCGGCCTGCTTTCGAAGCGAAAAATAAGAAGATATCTGCAATGATAATACGATCAGCAAAAAGACCACTCCGGCAACCGGCTCAAAGAACATGATGAATATGATCACAGGATAAAACAGATCTGCCAGTATATGAAAAAAAGGATTGATGAATTTATCGGATGACAGGATACGTTCAAGATACTCGGGAAGAGTTCTGTCCTTCACAAAACCAAGGGTATGAAATGCGCTTCCGAGTAAAACACGCAATTTTTCATCCGATTGAAGACCGGATATGATCTTATCGGTTTTTTCCAATTCATCCGCAGAAGCGGAGATATTATGAAGCCTTGAATATAGATACTCCTCTCCCGCTGCGCAGGTGCAATTATCCATCTGGAGAAAGATATCTTCCATCCCTGTATCGGACCAGGTGATATCATCGATCAGATCAGATTCGTCGCAGGAAGGATTCAGGAGCTTCAGGCTGCTTGCAAGAGCATTTCTACGGTTTTCGGTTAATCTTTTACCTGCAGGCTTGCCATAGGAGAAACGGATCTTTTCCGACACGTTCTTTTTTTCCTGTAAAGCCATGCGGTATCCGCTGACCAGAAGCAGTATGAATATTATTATTGCAAATATCAGTCCGTACATATATTACCCAAAAAATAAAAATATCCCTGCCGCACACATCACGGCAGGGATAAAGAGTTTAAAGTATTGCGTACTTGATTATAAAGAGTATTGCAAGCACATACATAAGGGGCTTAACCTTCTTGGCATTTCCTGTGCAGACATTGATAACAACATAGGAAATAACGCCGATGCAGATACCATCGGAAATGCTGTAAACAAGAGGCATGATCAGGAAGGAAAGGAAAGCAGGAATGCTTTCTGTAGGATCCTTGAGATCGATTCCGGTAATGGCACTCATCATAAGGAAGCCGACAAATACAAGAGCGGGAGCTGTTGCAAAGCCTGGGATGGAAATAAAGAGAGGTGAAAGGATGAGTGATACAAGGAAAAGAAATCCGGTTACTACCGAAGTAAGTCCGGTACGTCCGCCTGCGGAAACGCCTGAAGAGCTCTCTACAAATGTAGTGGTAGTGGATGTTCCGAGCACAGCACCTGCGCTGGTTGCGATCGCGTCAGCAAGAAGTGCAGGACGGATGCGGGGAAGCTTGCCTTCCTTATCGAGCATATCAGCCTTGTCCGCACATCCGATAAGAGTTCCGAGAGTATCGAAAACATCGACGAAAAGGAATGCGAACATGATGACGATAAAGTCAAGAGCATTGAATCCGTCAAAAGCATTTGCCGAGAAGCATGCACCGAATGTCTCTCCGAGTGATGCAAAGCTGAAATCAGCAAAGCCTGAAGGAATCGTTGAATAAAAACCAAGCTCGGCATTGGGAGTATAAATGCCCACAAGTTCAAATATGATACCAAGGATCCAGGTTGCAAAAATTCCGATGAGGATGGATCCCTTAACCTTCTTGATATGAAGGATGGATATGATAAGTGTACCGATGATGGTAAGAAGAGCCCAGACTCCGGTGGTTGAGAACTCGGTATTGAAATCAACGATCGTAACAAGAGTTGCACCGCCTACAACAACCTTACCGTTCTGAAGTCCGATAAATGCAACGAAAAGTCCGATACCTACGGAAACACCTTTTTTAAGCTGAAGAGGTATGGCATTGAAGATTGCCTCTCTTACGGGAGTAACGGAAAGAACAACAAATACAAGTCCTTCGATAAATACTGCAAAGAGAGCAAACTGCCATGAATAACCCATGCTTCCGCAAACCGTATATGCAAAATATGCATTCAGTCCGAGGCCGGGAGCCAGGGCAAAAGGATAATTGGCAAGAAATGCCATACAGAAGGTGCCGATAAAGGCAGAAAGAGCTGTAGCCATGAGAACAGCCTGAGGATTCATTCCCGATGCTGAAAGAATGCTGGGATTGACTGCCAGGATGTAAGCCATGGCCATGAAGGTTGTGATTCCGGCAATGATCTCGGTTTTGACATCAGTACCGTTAGCCTTCAGTTTAAATGTTTTTTCAAGCATTTTTTTCTCCTTTCTCTGATAACAGAGAGATTTTTACAGATCACGTACTCCAGGTACGCAACGCTACACTTTTTCAAACATTGTTTATTATACGGCGCGTTCTTTCGTTGCATTTTGCAATAAGCTCATCCGGATCAAAACCGAGATCATACTCACCGTTTCGGAAAAGGATCTTTCCGGCAACCATTGTCATTATAACATTAGAAACGCTTCCCGCATAAACAATATTTTTGACAATATTATTTAACGGCTGCATGTTAGGCTGATCAAGGTCCAGCAAAATGAGATCGGCGGGTTTTCCGGCTTCGATGAGTCCGGAGGCTTCCAATCCCATGCACGAAGCGGAACCCTTAACAGCCATATCAAGAATATATGAAGCATCCATGCATGATGCATCGTCCTCATTCAGTTTACATAATACACTTGTCAGATACATTTCCTTGAACATGTTCAGGGAATTATTGCTTGCGGGACCATCCGTTCCAATGGCAAGCTTTACACCCTTGTCATACATTTTCTTAAGTGGCGCGATCCCGCTGGCAAGCTTACAGTTAGATCCGGAATTAATGACCACATGAACGCCCTTATCAGCTATCATACCGATCTCTTCATCTGTCAGATGTACGCCGTGATAGATCCCGCCTCCGTTATCAAAAAGTCCGAGGGATGCAAGATATTTAAAAGGAGTATCGCCATTCCTTTCAATGCACTCTCTCACTTCCGAAGCCGTTTCCGACAAGTGACAGTAAACAGGACATTTAAGAGAAGCAGATATTTCGGAAAGCCTTTTAAGCAATTCCCTGCTTGTAGTATATTCCGCATGAAAACCGGCTTTAAAAGATATCAGAGGATCATGATCATTTAATCTTTTGTATTCATCCAGAAGCTTTTCCGCGGATGAGGTAAAATCATTAAGTCCGGATATGATCACGGCTCTCATACCTGCCTTTGAGAAAGTATCCGCAGTAACATCCGGTCTAAGATACATATCCGAAGCAGAAACGATCCCGCCGGATACATATTCCATAATTGCAAGCCTTTGAAAATCCGCTATATCATCATCGGTCAGCTTTGCCTCGTTCGGGAAGATATCCTCCTTCAGCCACATGGGGGTCGGCTTATCATCTGCAAGAGAACGCAAAAATGTCATGGCAGAATGTGCATGAGCATTATTAAAGCCTCTCATAAGAAGATTACCGTGACAGTCTATCTCACGGTCATGTTCTTCATTACAAGAGACTTTATCGTCATCATATAAAACTTTTTTTATAAGACCGTCAGATACATGGACTTCACCAAGGCGAATTGAATGTTCACTGTTCAGATCAAGGATCCTGGCATTGTAAAGACGGAGCTTCATTCATTACCTCATTTCATTGAATCTGATGAAAATGCTTCGGGAAGCAGTTTGCTTAGTTTATAGATCTTTCTGTCATCAATGCTTTTTGCAACAATCACTGTAATATCGTCCGAAGCAAACTCGGAAAGGAACTGTCTGCACATTCCGCAAGGATATGCATAATCCTTCACTTCCTTAGCCTTTTTCGGTGCACCGACTATTGCGATCGCCTTAAATACCGTATCTCCTTCGGATACCGCCTTAAGTGCAGCGCACCTTTCGGCACAGATCGTTGCTCCGTAAGATGAATTTTCCACATTGCAACCTCTGTATATCTTGCCGCTTTCCGTCAAAAGCGCGGCCCCCACGGCAAACCCGGAATAGGGACAATAGGATTTGGTCCTTGCTTCAAATGCATTCAAAATAAGCTCCGATACGACAGCTTCTTTCATAAAAGACACCTCAAAATGCAGCTATGGATTTTCTTACAAGCTCTTCAAATCTTGCGGAAACAGAATCTGCAGCCTTCTGAACCTCTTCGTGATTAAGCTCTTCGCCCGTTATTCCCGCAGCCATATTACTTATGACGGAGATGCCGCACACTCTCATTCCGGCATGTCTTGCGGCAATAGCCTCAATGGCAGTACTCATGCCGACAGCACTTCCTCCAAGGAGTCTTAAAGCCTTTATATCCGAAGGTGACTCATATGAAGGTCCGCTGAGCTGAACATAAACACCCCTGAAAAGCTCACTGCCAAGAGAATCTGCTGTATCTGTTATGATCCTGCTGAGTTCCTTATCATAAATACATGTCATATCAGGGAATCTTGTTCCCAGCTCTTCAACATTGGGACCTACCAAAGGATTTCTTACAAAGAACGAAATCTGATCCTCGATCAGCATAAGGCATCCGGGATGAAAGCTTTCATTGATCCCGCCTGCGGCATTCGTAAGAAAAAGAATCTTTGCTCCGAGCATATACATAAGTCTGACGGGCATCACCACATCGGAAGGTTCATAGCCTTCATACATATGAACTCTGCCCTTCATGCATACGATCTTCTTGTCCCCGTCATATCCGAAAATAAATTTTCCGGAATGGCCCTGAACGGTGGATACGGGAAAACCTGGGATATCGGAATAGGATATCTCACATACGGTTTTGATCGTATCTGCATATGCACCAAGACCGGATCCCAGTATAAGTGCGATCTCAGGCTCAAAATCCGTGACCGCCCTTACGGCAAGAAGTGCTTCCTGAAGCTTTTCATATTCTTTACTCATGAAACCACCTTTTTATATGCTTTCTTTCCTCTTCTTACTATCTTTCCGTCCTTAAGATCGTCGACTGAATAAATTGTCTTGGCATCGGTAACCTTTTCGTCATCAACGGTTACACCGCCCTGCTCAACTGCTCTTCTGGCTTCATTTCTGGTCGGGCAAAGTCCGCTTCTTACAAGGATTGCAAGGATATCGGCCTTGCCGTCCCTGAAATCGGTCTCCTCCATTTTTACCGTAGGAATATCCGCACCTGAAAGATCTCCGCCTCCGAAGAGTGCTGCAGAGCCCTTCTCAGCCTTATCAGCCTCTTCCTTTCCGTGAACAAGCTCGGTAAGCTCATGAGCAAGTATCTTCTTGGCGTCATTTATCCTGGAAGCATCCCACTTTTCAATCTCTTCTATCTGTTCGAGAGGAAGGAAAGTAAGCATTCTCAGACACTTAAATACATCCGCATCACCGACATTTCTCCAATACTGATAAAAATCAAAGGGAGATGTCTTATTGGGATCGAGCCATACGGCATTTCCGGCTGTTTTACCCATCTTGTTACCGTTGGAATCGGTAAGCAGAGTTATGGTCATTGCATGAGCATCTTTTCCGAGCTTTCTTCTGATAAGCTCAGTTCCGCCCAGCATATTGCTCCACTGGTCATCACCGCCGAACTCAAGATTACAATTGTACTTCTGGAACATGTAATAAAAGTCATAAGACTGCATGATCATATAATTGAATTCGAGGAAAGAAAGCCCCTTTTCCATTCGCTGCTTATAGCATTCTGCTCTGAGCATATTGTTGACGGAAAAGCATGCTCCGACCTCACGAAGAAGCTCAATGTAATTAAGGTTCATCAGCCAGTCGGCATTATTGACCATGATGGCCTTTCCTTCACCGAAGTCAATGAACTTTTCCATCTGCTTCTTGAAGCACTCTGCATTATGATCGATATCTTCTCTTGTAAGCATCTTTCTCATATCGGATCTGCCGGAAGGATCTCCGATCATGGTAGTGCCTCCGCCTATAAGAGCAATAGGCTTATTTCCCGCTTCCTGAAGTCTCTTCATGAGAGTAAGGGCCATGAAATGACCGGCGGTAAGTGAATCCGCGGTACAGTCGAAGCCTATGTAAAAAGTCGCTTTACCGTTATTGATAAGTTCTCTGATCTCGTTTTCATCCGTAAGCTGTGCAATAAGTCCTC
>CAMNAQ010000038.1 GCA_946531495.1 uncultured Lachnospiraceae bacterium
CAGGACGTAAGGAGAGAAAGAGAGAGTTCAGAAAGCTCTGGATCACCAGAATCAACGCAGCAGCACGTATCAACGGACTTTCATACAGCAAGTTCATGTTCGGACTCAAGAAGGCAGGAGTTGATATGAACAGAAAGATGCTCGCTGAGCTCGCAGTAAACGATGCTGAGGGATTCGCAGCACTTGCTGAGATGGCTAAGAAAGAGATCGCTTAATCTCAGACACATCAAAGTGGACAAAAAGACAGCCCAAAGAGGCTGTCTTTTTTATATGCCATGCCCCTCAGGCACAGGTATGCATTTCAAAGACGCTTGCGCTCTCGTTTCCGGCGTAGCTGTGCGCTCACTTCGCTTTGCTGCGTTTGCTGCTAAACTCGGTGCAGAGCACCTCGTTAAGCGCCGACGCCTCCAAGAGCTTTGAAATCGCATACCTGTGTCTGAGTGGCTGTTTGTGAAATGATAATGGAGCACAGATTGTGAAATGCAGTGTCAGTGATGGTGTGACATTATGTCTGTGCTAATGGCTGCGCAGGCAGATCAGTCTTTGGTTGCAAGGAGGGCGAGGAGATAGGAGTATACGCTTTCGGTGGAGGATATGGAGAGACGCTCATTTACCGAGTGGATATCCTGCATATCGGGGCCGAGGGATACGATGTCGAAATCGTCAGCCTTGCTTGCAAACCAGCCGCATTCAAGCCCTGCGTGGATGGCTTCTATCTTTGGATCTTTGTTGTACATCTCTCTGAAGACTCTGATCATCTTGTCGCGAAGAGGTGAATCTGAGAGGTATTTCCAGCCCGGATAGACGCCGGTTACCTTATTGGTTCCGCCGAAGCCTTCGGTAAGGTCGATGAGTTTCTTTACAAGGGCATCTCTTGCGGAGTTGATGGAGCTCCTTACGGCGAATTCAGCATGGATGCGGTTATTGTCTATCTTAAGGATGCCGAGGTTTAATGAGGTCTCCACAAGTCCTTCTGCTTCGGAGCTCATTGCGATGACTCCGTGGGGGAGGGCGTTGATGAAGGCTGATGCGTACTTAAGGCTTATTGCAATATCCTGTGCCCTGGCTGTGTCATGGGATATGGTTACGGTAAATCCCGGGTCCTTGACGGAGTATTCTGTTTTTACCTTATCCGCTTCGGTCAGGATGGCTTCGGTAAATTTCATGAGGTCAGGTGCAGGCAATGATATATTGGCGACGCAGTCAGTGGCAATGGCGTTATCCGCTACGCCTCCTTTGATGCTGTTTATGACTGCGCTCGGAGAGGCAGATGATGCTGAGCTGAGGATCCTTCCCATGAGTTTGGATGCGTTTCCTCTTCCGAGATGGATCATCTGTCCGGAGTGTCCGCCAAGAAGACCGGAAATGCGTATCTCGATCGAAGTGATGTCGTCTCCTTCGGGAACGGAGTTATCTGCCGGAAGATAGCAGACTACCCTTGCTCCGCCGGCGCAACCTACGGTAAATATCCCTTCATCCTCGGAATCGAGATTGATAAGACGTCTTCCTCTGATATTTAAAATATCAAGCCCGGAAGCACCTTCCATTCCGGTCTCTTCATTTGCTGTAATGACAACCTCAAGAGCAGGGTGCGGAATGTCATCGGAATCGAGGATAGCAAGAGCCATAGCTACGGCAATTCCGTTATCTCCGCCCAGTGAGGTGTGTCTTGCTCCGATAAAGTCCCCCTCAGTAAATACATCAAGGGGCATGGTCTTCATATCTATTCCGTAACCGTCTTCGCACACCGCAACCATGTCCATATGTCCCTGAAGCACGGTGACAGGCTGCTCTTCATATCCTGAGGTTGCCGGAACCCTGTATATTACGTTGCCGGCCTTGTCAGCAACATATTCGATGTTTCTGTTCGTTGCAAAATCGATCAGGTATTGTCTTATGGCTTCCAGGTTGTATGAACCATGTGGAATCTGTGTTATTTCCTCAAAAAAACGAAAGACCTTTTCAGGCTTTAGTCCGTCTAATTTTCCCACTTCATATCTCCTCTTTCTGTACATTAATTTATGGCTTTTTGACCTTTTCAATAATACTCCATTGCGGTAAAATAATAAAAGGTTTTGTTTTTTATTGAGGGAAATAATGAAAATAACAATTCTCGGAGCCACCGGGTCTGTTCCCGTTGAAGGCTCTGACCATCTTGAATTCGGCGGAGCAACATCCTGCGTCCTCGTGGAAACAAATGATCAGGCAATCTACCTTGATGCCGGATCCGGAATTGTCAGGACACCCGATGTCGGAGACCGCAATATTTCAATTCTATTATCGCATCCCCATCTGGATCATATTCTGGGAATGCCATTTTTTCCCTATATTTCAAAAAAGAACAGAAAAATAGATTTTTTTGCGTGCAAAACCGGAGGGCTTACTTCAAGGCAGCAGCTGGATCCGCTTTTTTCCGTACCTCTGTGGCCTATAACTGTTGATGATTTTGCGGCGAATTTTACATGTAATGATGTTACCGGTCCGTTTGATATCGGAAATGTTCATGTTACCTTCATCGATTCCGTGCATCCCGGCGGGGGAACAGTTTTTAAGCTTTCTTGTGAAGGACGTTCACTCGTCTATGCAACAGATTACGAATATGACGAAGGCAGGATAGGAGAGCTGTTAGAATTTGCCGGTAACTGCGATCTTCTGTTTTTTGATGCGCAGTATACTGATGAAGAATTTGAGGCAAGAAAAGGCTTCGGACATTCGACTGTTCGCCATGGAATAAATGTTATGCGTGAAAGCGGAGCAAAAAATCTCAGGTTCGTTCACCATGATCCAAGACACAGTGATGAATTTCTGAGAAAGATGGAAAGCGAAGTTAAGAGTGATAATGTCAGATTTGCACGAAGGGATGAGGTCATCATATTGTGAGTACCGATAATTCACAAAAAACAGGTGGATATACCCTTGACCGCATGATAAGGATTGCGCTGGATCTCAGCTCTGAGAATGATTTCGACAAGCTGATGAGAAAGATACTTCTTGAGGCGATGGATATCTGCCACTGCGATGCCGGAACGGTATATGTACTTGAAGATGATCATCTGTATTTTCATACGGTATTCACAAAATCTCTGGGAACCGGTATTGAAGAACAGAACCTGAACCACAATCTTCCTCCGGTGCCTCTCGGAAGAAAAAATGTATGTGCTTGTTCTGCACTCGATAAAAAGAAGATCAATATAGAGGATGTATATACATCCGAAGAGTATGATTTTTCCGGAGCCCAAAAATATGATTCCATAACACATTACCGTACTCAGTCCATGCTTGTCATTCCCATGGATGACGAAAAGGATGAGATCATAGGGGTTCTTCAGCTTATCAACTGTCTGGACGAAAACGGAAGAACGATTCCTTTTGACAGATCGTATGAAGATATAATTTCCGCACTGGCTTCTCTTGCGGCCGTAAGCCTGAATAATCATCAGCTTGCGCGTGAAGTTTATGATATGCTCCATTCCTTTGTCGAGGTGATGGTAGATGCGATTGATGCAAGAAGCTCTTATAATGCCAATCATACCAGAAGCATGGTCAGATATGCTGACAGGTTCTTAAGCTGGCTGGAAGAGACCGGGATTGAGTTAAAGCTGAATGATGATTCAAAGGATGCATTCCTTATGAGCATCTGGCTTCATGATATAGGAAAGCTTATAGTGCCGCTTGAGGTGCTGGATAAGCCTGACAGACTCGGTAACTTAAGAGCCGGGATAAAGAGTCGTATCGAGATCGCCTGCCTTATGGAAAAGGTAACATCCTATGAAAAACCGGACATGTCCGGTGAATGCGCCGAAAAGATCTCGATGCTGAAAAAGGCATGGAATGCCATAGATGAGGCAAATAGTGCCGGTTTTTTGCCTGATGAAAAGATAGAAGAATTAAAGGATTATTCAAAGCTTTCATGCAGGACGGCCGATGATGAAGAGATAGCGCTTCTTGATGACAGAGAACTTGAAGCGATTACCATCAGGAAGGGGACGCTTACCGAAGGAGAGCGAAGGCAGGTACAGAGTCATGTGGTATATACCTCCAGGATGCTGGAGAAGATGGTCTTCAAGGGAATTTATAAGGATGTGCCTTTTTGGGCCGGCAGTCATCACGAATTCCTGAATGGGAACGGGTATCCGAATCACCTTACTGCTTCAGAACTTCCGTTTCAGTCGAGAATGCTGACCATAATCGATGTATACGATGCTCTGACAGCGGAAGACAGGCCATACAAACCGCCAATGTCGCCTGAGAAAGCGTTTGGAATACTTAAGAATATGAGGGATGACGGCCAGATAGACGGTCGGATTCTTGAATTATTTATAGCAAGTAATGCATGGAAAAAAGAAAACTGAGCATATTCTTTTGTATGCCTGAATTGAGGAGGATGAGATGACCGATAACGGTAAGAAGAAAAAGATTATTATTGCAGCCGTGGTGGCGGTGCTTCTGATCATCGCACTTATTATTTTTTTAATATTCAGAGGCAAGATAAGAGCAACCACAATGAGGCTTCTTCGCATCGAAGGAACCGTCACAATGCAGGAGGACGGAAAGAACAAGGATGTAAGGGAGAATCTCAGGCTGAAGAGCGGAAATGCGCTTGATACCGCAGCATCCAGTCTTGTTTCCATCGGGCTTGACGATCACAAGATAGTGACCATGGATGAGCTCAGCCGTGCTGAGTTCAACCAGGAGGGCAAGTATCTGAACCTGAATCTCACCAAGGGAAGCATATTCTTCGAGGTAGATAAGGCGCTTGCGGCCGACGAATCCTTCGAGATAGAGACGTCGACAATGATAGTCGGAATCCGCGGCACATCAGGATGGGTAAGCGTATCCGGAGAGCATGAGAGCCTTATCATCACTGATGGTCATGTGCACGTTGTGGGGACCAACCCCGTGACCGGAGAGGTCAAGGAGATCGACGTAAATGCGGGACAGAGGATCACTGTATATCTTTACAATGACAGGACCGTAGACAGCATCATGTTCGAGCTTGAGGATATCACGGAGCGTGATCTTCCCGAGTTTGTTCTTAAGATGCTCAGAAGTAATAGCAGGCTCCTTGACAGGGTCGTCGGTGCTACGGGATGGGATAAGCCCTGGATCCTGGGACTTGATGATACAGAGCCTGAAGATGACGGAGAAAACGGCGATTCCGGAAATTATACCACCGGAAATGCCAATACGGATAATACCGGAAACAATGAAGGCGATGGAATAGCAGATGTGGGCGGCAATGATGATGTTCCCGGAGATGTAGGCGGCAATGATGATGCAGTCGCAGATAATACCGATAACAATGCTGGAAATAATGCTGCAGATAATAACAATGCCAACAATGCAGCAGCCAATGAACCTGCCCCTGCGGTGGCACCTGAAAAAACAGCACTTGAGCAGCAGATAGAAGCAGCGCAGGCACAGATAGTATCTGAAAATGCAGACGGAACGATCACCCTTATAGGAGGCAATGTATTCGATCCGGATTTCTATGCATCAAGATATCCTGATGTTGCAGCAGCATACGGAACCGGTTCCGATGAGCTTTTGGCACACTATGTGGCAATAGGACAGAGCGAAGGAAGATATGCAACAGACCAGGAAGAAAGAGAAGCGCTTGTAGCGGCAGCAATTGCCGAGCTGGAGGCAAAAGCTGAGTATGACAGGCTGAATGCACTGAATAATCCCCAGCCTGCAAATAATACCCAGAATACCCAGCAGACGAACACACAGCAGACAAATACCCAGCAGACGAACACACAGCAGACCAATACACAGCAGACAAATACCCAGCAGCAACAGCAGACCAATACTCAGCAGGGTGCATATTCACTCAACGATGGATCAACAGTTGATTTCAACAGTAATACCCGTTCGTTTGTTATAATGAGCGGTCCTACAACCGGTACTACAAATACTGTAACTCTTCCCACTTCGATCAATGTGGGAGGAACTCAAATGGCTGTAGATCTTTCTACTTTGACAGTTGATCCTAATTCGGGAGTTACCCGTATCGATGCTACGGCGGTGGCAAACAGTAGCTATATAGATTCGGGTACTCAATTTGCCACAGCTACAAATGAAGTTATGGAATGCGCTAGGAATAATAGCGGGGTTGCAATTGAAGGCGTTACCGCCACTGCAATAAATACGGCTAACGGTATGAGCCTTACGATAAAAACCTCCAATGAAGGTCACCCGGGGCTTGTAGGTGCTAACAGCAATAATCCCGATGGCGGAGGTGCATATGAAATTGGTAATTTCCTTAATTCGTCGGGTATTACATTGCCATATGAAATAAATTACGGAAATCTTACTATGCAAAACTTGACTTTTGGTGTGGGTACTGAATGTACTCTGATAAGGCGTGATACTAACACTTCTGTTGCCGTAAACTCATTATCGGTAACACAGAGGCAAAATACAACAGGGGTATTCGATGTTTCAGCTATTGATGCTGCAAATCAAACTCAGGTGGCATACACTATTGATGCGAGCGGATTGAAGTAATTTTATTATCAAACTCCGGTGTTAAGCCATTTGAAGCAGAAAGGAATTTTTCCTTTGAAAAACAAGAAAAAAATCTTATTCGCTATAGTAGCAATATGTCTTATCGTTGCTCTTATCATATTTCTGATATTCAGAGGCAAGATAAGAGCAACCACAATGAGGCTTCTTCGCATCGAAGGAACCGTCACAATGCAGGAGGACGGAAAGAACAAGGATGTAAGGGAGAATCTCAGGCTGAAGAGCGGAAATGCGCTTGATACCGCAGCATCCAGTCTTGTTTCCATCGGGCTTGACGATCACAAGATAGTGACCATGGATGAGCTCAGCCGTGCTGAGTTCAACCAGGAGGGCAAGTATCTGAACCTGAATCTCACCAAGGGAAGCATATTCTTCGAGGTAGATAAGGCGCTTGCGGCCGACGAATCCTTCGAGATAGAGACGTCGACAATGATAGTCGGAATCCGCGGCACATCAGGATGGGTAAGCGTATCCGGAGAGCATGAGAGCCTTATCATCACTGATGGTCATGTGCACGTTGTGGGGACCAACCCCGTGACCGGAGAGGTCAAGGAGATCGACGTAAATGCGGGACAGAGGATCACTGTATATCTTTACAATGACAGGACCGTAGACAGCATCATGTTCGAGCTTGAGGATATCACGGAGCGTGATCTTCCCGAGTTTGTTCTTAAGATGCTCAGAAGTAATAGCAGGCTCCTTGACAGGGTCGTCGGTGCTACGGGATGGGATAAGCCCTGGATCCTGGGACTTGATGATACAGAGCCTGAAGATGACGGAGAAAACGGCGATTCCGGAAATTATACCACCGGAAATGCCAATACGGATAATACCGGAAACAATGAAGGCGATGGAATAGCAGATGTGGGCGGCAATGATGATGTTCCCGGAGATGTAGGCGGCAATGATGATGCAGTCGCAGATAATACCGATAACAATGCTGGAAATAATGCTGCAGATAATAACAATGCCAACAATGCAGCAGCCAATGAACCTGCCCCTGCGGTGGCACCTGAAAAAACAGCACTTGAGCAGCAGATAGAAGCAGCGCAGGCACAGATAGTATCTGAAAATGCAGACGGAACGATCACCCTTATAGGAGGCAATGTATTCGATCCGGATTTCTATGCATCAAGATATCCTGATGTTGCAGCAGCATACGGAACCGGTTCCGATGAGCTTTTGGCACACTATGTGGCAATAGGACAGAGCGAAGGAAGATATGCAACAGACCAGGAAGAAAGAGAAGCGCTTGTAGCGGCAGCAATTGCCGAGCTGGAGGCAAAAGCTGAGTATGACAGGCTGAATGCACTGAATAATCCCCAGCCTGCAAATAATACCCAGAATACCCAGCAGACGAACACACAGCAGACAAATACCCAGCAGACAAATACTCAGCAGCAACAACAGCAACAACAGCAACAACAACAGCAGCAGACAGTTACTTCCGTGTCATACGATCCCAATACCGCTACTGCAACTTTCGCAAACGGAGTTACCGGAACATATAATACAAGCAATAACAGCATCACCATTATGACTGTGCCTGCAGGCGTAACTACATTTTACTTCCCTGTCGAGGTTACAAACACAGCTACAAATGTTGTTACCACTTTGCAATTTAATGCTAACAGCTTAAATCTTTATTCCGGTTTGGGTATAACAACATTTGATGCAAGTGCAGGCACTTCGTCAGCGCAGGATATATATGAAGGTGCACGTATTGCAGCAAGTAACGTGGGCCATGATGTTACTGCAATTGGTACTATGATGAGCGTGACC
Source organism: uncultured Lachnospiraceae bacterium (assembly GCA_946531495.1). GTDB lineage: Bacteria > Bacillota > Clostridia > Lachnospirales > Lachnospiraceae > AC2028. Next base: position 8,311 of record CAMNAQ010000038.1, read on the forward strand.
TCGGATCAGACATTACAGTCAAATGAGATTAATGTAAATAGCGGAAATGCTGATACAGTTGCGGATATCCTTAATGATATGACTAATCCTACTCAGAATTCGATTTATAACGATACATCGCGGCTTGAATATAACGGTCTGGTAATTACCAAGAATGTCGGAATGTCTACGGAGATGACTGTAAATAATACTACGTATTATGATATAACCGCGGTGCCGACAAATACTCCGGGCGAGTATGAATTGGTAGATGGTCAGAATAATGTGATAACCGTTATAAATTAAGCAATATTTAGGGAATAAAAAGTTTGTTCATGAAAAAAATATTATCCAATTCAATAATCATTTCACTCCTTGCCTCACTTCTTGTGACACTGATCATAGCAGCGGGAGGAGTGCTGGATAATGCAGACACCTGGGTGGCTGATACATGGTATCAGTCTCCCAGGGCTTTGGACGGTGAGATAATCGTTATCGGAATAGATGATAAATCTATTGAAGAGATAGGCCCATACAACACCTGGGGCAGGGATATCATGGCTCAGGCTCTTGAAAAGCTTGGAGAAGATCCTGAGAATCTGCCCGCGGTTGTTGCAATCGATACCCTGTATTCGGGAACATCAACTCCGGAAGCGGACAGGAGACTTGCTGATGCGGCAGAAAATCTCGGCAATGTTGTGGTTGCGTCATTCGCCACCATCGGAGTGCAGGTGACAAACGACGGAGATTCCGTATATTTTGACAGAAATGCAGTGCTCGGATACGACGAGCCTTATGATGCACTTAAGGAAGTGACATATCAGGGTCACATAAATGCAATGTATGATTCCGACGGGATTCTCAGACATTCGATCCTTTTCCTCAACATAGACGGAGAAAAGGTTTATTCCATGGCATATACCGCAGCCAGGATCTATGGTGAGAGAACCGGAAGGGATATACAGATGCCTCCGGCAAGCTCGCTTGGAAGATTCTATGTCTCGTATTCTGCGTTGCCCGGAGGATATTATGACGGGTATTCATTTTCGGATCTTTTAAACGGAAATATCTCTCCCGATGAATTTGCCGGCAAGGTAGTATTTATCGGTCCCTATACAGTCGGTCTTCAGGATGCGTATTTTACTCCAGTTCAGCGTGCAAAGCAGATGTACGGTGTGGAATATCAGGCAAATGTGGTGCAGGCAATCCTTGATTCCGATTTCAAAAAAGAGGTTTCCGCATTTCCTCAGGCCGTTCTTTTATTCCTTATCTGTTTTGTGATGTTTTATCTTTTCCAGAAGACGGACATAAGGAGATCATCTATTCTTGCAGTGATAGTCATCATTCTTATCTCCGCGGTCAATTACGCTGCCTATAATGTAAAGCTTGCCGGGCAGGGACATGTTCTTCATCCTCTGTGGATCCCGGTTGGAGTGACGGTCCTTTATATCGCATCGATAGTTATCCATTACGTAAGGACCGCACTTGAAAGGCAGAGAGTCACGAGAACCTTTGAAAGATATGTTGCGCCTGAAATAGTACGCGAGATCTTGAAGGAAGGAACCGAAAGCCTTTCTCTTGGAGGCAAGACCTGCGATATAGCCGTTCTTTTCGTTGATGTAAGAGGCTTTACCACAATGTCGGAACGCCTGAGTCCCGAAAAGGTCGTATTTATCCTGAACAAGTACCTGACAATGGCAAGTGACTGTGTGGAACAGACAGGCGGAACACTTGATAAATTTGTCGGAGATGCCATGATGGCATTCTGGGGTGCTCCTCTTCCACAGGAGGATGCCGTAATGAATGCCATAAAGACAGCCAAGGGTATCATTGATGGCGCTGCCAGGGTTTCCGATGAGCTTAAGGAGGAAATAGGAGAGGAGCTCAGAGTCGGTGTCGGGGTAAACTTTGGTCCCGCTGTCGTGGGAAACATGGGTGCCGAAAAGCACATGGACTATACAGCTATCGGTGATACCGTAAATACCGCCGCACGTCTGGAGGCAAATGCCCCCGGCGGAAAGGTATATATCAGCCGTTCCGTTGCCGATGCACTTGGTGATCGCATTACATACACATCCCTCGGCGCTACTATCAAGCTAAAGGGTAAGGCTGACGGATTCGAAGTTCTTGAACTTACTTCTGTAAAAGAATAAAGCTGCAAAGCGGAAATAATGATTCCGGTATGCAGGATCGATTGTGGAGTTGTATTTATGGTTACCAATGACGAAGGAATAGTACGTTTTAAGCATACGATAATGGAAGAGGTATGCCGTCTGGCATGGGCTTCCAATCTTAATGAGGATACCAAGGCTGCACTTGTGGATAAGATCATTCCGGGTCCAAAACCGCTTTTCAGATGCTGTATATACAAAGAGCGTGAGATCGTCCGTGAAAGGATACGTCTTGCCTGCGGACAGGATACCTCTGATAATCAGGGATCAAATAATATAGTTCAGGTCATTCATGCGGCATGTGATGAGTGCCCTCTTTCCGCATATTCCGTGACGGACAATTGCAGATTCTGTCCGGGAAAGGCATGTCTTAATTCCTGCAAGTTCGGTGCGATCTCCCCTGGTGATGTCAGGATGCATATCGATCCCGCAAAATGCAAGGAATGCGGTATGTGTGCCAAAGCATGTCCATACAGCGCTATTGTTCATCTTCAGCGTCCCTGTAAAAAGGCATGTCCTGTCGGAGCAATAACATATGACGAGTATGGTATATGCAAGATCGATGAGAGCAAATGCATAAACTGCGGTCATTGCATCCATAACTGTCCCTTCGGAGCAATAGGCTCCAAGACTTATCTTGTTCCCATCATTCAGGAAATACTCGCCGACAAAGAAGTGATCGCAATGGTTGCTCCCGCGATCGAAGGACAGTTCGGGGAAGACATAGATATGGCATCCATCAGGGCTACGCTGCTTAAGCTTGGTTTTTCCGACATGGTGGAGGTCGGACTCGGCGGTGATATGACAGCTGCTTTTGAGTCATATGAATGGAGTGAGGCTCTGAAAGAGGGCAGGAAGATGACTACATCCTGCTGCCCTGCTTTTATAAATATGCTTCGCAAGCATTTTCCGGATCAGTACAGAGACAATAAATCGACGACCGTATCGCCAATGTGCGCAATATCCAGATATCTTAAGCTTACCCACCCGGGATGCGTCACGGTATTTATCGGACCGTGCATTGCCAAAAAAGCTGAATCCCGTGATGAGAGGATCCCTGACAATGCGGATTACGTTATTACCTTCGGAGAGCTCAGAGCACTTTTAAGATCCAGGGATATGGATTTCGAACATGCTGAAGGAGAATATCAGCAGGCTTCTTCATTCGGTAAAAAGTTCGCTTCAAGCGGCGGTGTTGCTGAGGCTGTTCTTGAATGCATGAAGGAAAGAGGAGAGGATACCTCCGATATAAAACTGTTAAAGGTTGCAGGCGGAGATGAATGCAAGAAGGCCCTTTTGCTTTTGAAGGCAGGAAGGCTTGATGAGGATTTCATAGAAGGAATGGTATGTCCCGGAGGATGCGTCGGAGGTCCTTCCAAGCATATGACGGAGGCTGAGATAACCAAGGCGAGAAACAATCTTCTTTCAAAGGCCGATGACCGTAAAATACTGGATAATCTTAAGGACTATCCCATGGACGGTTTTTCCATGAACCGGCATGGACATATGGATGAGGAGCTGGTTCATAAGGTATTCGGAGCAGTCAGATAATCATCCGATGCACAGACTGATTCCAATATTTTATGGAATTATCTGCGCATCTGCTGTATAATATTTAATGTTCGCAGCTGTAGTATATCGGTAGTACATCAGCTTCCCAAGCTGAGGAGGCGGGTCCGACTCCCGTCAGCTGCTAGTGTAAAACCTCGTGATGGATTCATTACGGGGTTTTATAAAAATATAAATACTTTTACGGAGGGGAATTATGAGCAGTTTTATGCAGCAAAGGCGTGAAGAGAGGATGATCCTGTCTCCCTACGCAGAGGAAGTGGATGTCAGGACATATAACATGGTTCTCGGCGGTGTTGTGCTGTACGGACTTGTACTTAACATCATTATGTGTGCTGTTCTCGGTGACCGCATGACTCATGTAAATCCGCTCTTTCTCCTGATAGGATATATAGTATGCTGCGTGGTCGGAATGCTGATGTCATCTAAGTCTGACAATCCGGTCATAAGCTTTATCGGCTACAATCTGATAGTCGTTCCTGTCGGACTTGTGGTTTCGCTTGTTGTTTCGGTTTATATAAGAGCCGGAGCAGGTGATATTGTTCTTCAGGCTATCATCTATACGGCGATCATCACGGGATGCATGATCGGACTTTCGATAGCGCTTCCGGATTTCTTCGCAAAGCTTGGAGGCCTTCTTCTCGGCGCACTTATCGGACTTGTCCTTGCCGAGCTTATAAATATATTCTTTATTCATGCAGATCAGAATTATCTTGCATGGATCGGAGCTGCGATCTTCTCGCTTTATATCGGATATGATTACTGGAGAGCACAGCAGTATCCCAAGACTCTTGATAATGCTGTAGACAGCGCTGTTGATATCTATCTTGATATAATCAATCTGTTCCTCAGAATCCTCAGGGTTCTCGGAAGCAGAGGAGGATCATCCCGCAGACGTTAACAGACCTATATGTGAAAAAATATCCCCCGCGATCTGAAGGCATTTGAATGAGCCTTTTGCAGGTTGCGGGGGATTTTTATTTCATGGAATACGGATGGCCGGTGATGCCGCCGGACAGCCTATGCACTTTTCAGATACGAATCAAGCCTTGTTTTTACATTATCCTGAAGATTTCTGTAGAAGAACTGATAATCATATACGTGGTAACTTCCGTCGGGAAGTTCGGGGACAGGATTGACATATTCTGAATGATCGATGCCCGTTACCTTAAGCACTCCGCGGTATGGGTCGATATAGCATCCGCAAAGACCGGCGGATTCTCTTGTGATATTTCCTGAATAGTCGGTAAAGCATGCGCCTAGATTGCAGGATGCATCTGCAGGTTCCGAATCGGTTCTCCAGTTAATGGGATTGATGGACAGGCACCTTGTTCCCGTGGGATTAATGAAGGTGTGCAGTACCTTTTCGTCCTCGCAGTCAAAGCTTACTATGACACCGGTATCACTTTCGCCGGATGCAGGTACCATCTGGGGATATGCCTTTACGTCATCCTCCGTAAATGCCCATCCAATAGCATAAACCGCTACAAGCCTGTCGCGAAGTTTTTGATCTCCGAAGTATTCCTTCATCAGTCTGTAGCACATGTCTGCTCCCTGTGAAAAGCCGGCAAGGATGACGGGACGTCCGTTGTTTTCATTTTCAAGATACCATTTAAAAGCAGCTGAGATATCTTTATATGCATATTCCAGGTATGCTTCTCTTTCTTCCGCGTTCATGGAATATACCTGCATCGCTGCCTGCCTGTAGTAAGGTGCATACATTCTCGTACAATCTTCATAGATCCCCCGTTCCATGTTCAGTGCGCCGAGAAAGTTTGCCATTGTGTCGGTATCTGATAACGACATGTTGTTTTCCGGCTTTACATCCACGGTGGGACAGATCAGGAACAGATCGGCTTCCTTATCCTGACCCTCGGCAAAGTATGCCCAGTTAGCGGTATCGGAATAATCAATATCCGTGTCCTTTGGTTTGCTTTCGGGAAGCGATGAAACTGCCACGCGGCCGGCTATCATCACTGCTATGCAAAGTCCGAGTAGTACGAGCAGTATCGGTCTGCTTTTTTCACTCATGTATTATCCTCCCTGTAAGAACGCTCCGATTCTTAAAACAGATTTATTATAACATTTTATTCTTACGGACTCATTATAAGCGGTCTGTAATTTGCATAAGTCTCTTTGACTTACGGCTCCTGATTATTATGCTTATATACACCCGGATTTATTTAACTGGAAAAATACTTGTGATATAATATTTTCCGGATAAAAGGTCCATGATCATTCTTGTGATGGGGTTTTGAATATATAATGAAAGTTTTCAAGAGATTTATCATTGTTTTTCTGATAGTTACCGGGCTTGTCGTTCTTCTTTCCGAAGGCGCATATGCATATCTCAAAAATACCCGTTTTGAACTGTTCGGTCATCCATGTGATGTATATATGGAAAATATAGCATTTGAGGGAAGCGAGATCACGGACCTTGCCTCTCTTAAATCCGGGCTTTTAAGGTTCAATAATCTGAGGACGGTCAATCTTGGATCCTACCGTGTTTATGCCGAAGAAAAAGAGGGCCTCGATTCCGCCTTTCCGAATGTTGCGTTTTCATATGATACCTGGGTAAATATCGAGGGTACGGATTATCCTGTTGATGCGGATGAAGTAAGCCTTACCGATCACGGGTATGCGGATCTTGATGTGCTTACCGGAAAGCTTGGATATCTTCCGAATCTTTCGCTGGTAAAATTTGGTGAGAACCATATAACTGCTGCGGATAAGGCGTATCTGTGCGGTCTTTTCCCCGGAGTTCTCTTTGATGTTGTGGAGCTTCAGGATATATGCGGCGTTACGGTGCCGGTTGATACGGATTCCATTGATTTTACAGGCGTAAGGATCGTTTCTTCACAGCTTGGCGATATGATCGAAGGCCTGAAGCTTCTTCCCAATCTTACATCGGCCGATCTGCACGGAGCGGATCTTTCCTGGGAGGACAGGATTGAGCTGTGCCATGATTTTCCGAAGGTTAATTTCGGATGGGTCGTCACATACAGAGATGTTGAATATGATTCATATGATACAGAGGAGATCGATATTTCGCGTACCAGACTATCCACGGATGATCTTCCGGTACTCAGGGAGCTTACCGAGCAGATAAAGGGGCTTAAGAAGCTGATCGTATGTGACTGCGGGCTTGATAATGAGACCCTTGGAGAGTTCAGGAAGGAAGTTCCGGATGTAAACGTGGTATGGCGTCTTTCAATGGGAAAGTGGAGGCTTCGTACCGATCAGGTTACTTTCTCCGTTCTTATCTACAGCTACAATTATGTAAGGCTCAGAAGTGCTGATATACAGGTTCTTAAATACTGTACGGATCTTAAGTGTCTGGATCTCGGACATCAGGCTATTTCTGATATAAGCGTTATAGGAGAGTATCTGACGGATCTGAGACTTCTTATCATGGCTGATAACTGGATCTCGGATCTTACTCCTCTTGCTAATCTCAAGCATCTTCACTATCTGGAGCTGTTTGTAAATAACATTACGGATCTGTCGCCACTTGCCGAGCTTCATGAGCTGGTGGATGTCAATATAAGCTATAACAGGAGGCTGTCAGACATAACTCCGCTCCTGTATTCGCCTATGATGGAGAGAGTATGGCTTGAGAGCACTTCCGTTTCATCCGAGGATTTCGATCTTCTCGAGGCTACATATCCGGATGCCAAGGTTGTAAGAGTCGTAAGAGGAAGACCCTCCGTTGACCAGGGATGGAGAGACGGCTGTGCAAGATACCAGCAGATGATGGATATGTGGTTCAATAATTATTACGGTGATGAATTCTCCAGGTTTGATCTGAAGGCTTATGAGCTTGGATTAAGGGATGATGAACCGATAGAACCATATTATTAAAAACCAATAGAACCATATTATAAAAAACATGTTGCATTTCTAAAAATACTGTGATATTATAATCAAGCTGTCAAGTAAATCGGGGTGTGGCTCAGTTTGGTTAGAGCGCCGTCTTAGGGAGGCGGAGGCCGCTAGTTCGAATCTAGTCACTCCGACGCAAATAAAACCCGTACACAGGGGGCTGATGCTCCGGGGGTACGGGTTTTTTGTTGTTTTTTTATTTTTTTTTCACTACGACATTCTTTTTTTCATTCCGTAGATCAGCGGGATCACCATTATTATCCACAC
>CAMNAQ010000039.1 GCA_946531495.1 uncultured Lachnospiraceae bacterium
GGCGGGCGATGAAACATATTAATTCATCGGAGGATTATCTGAAATGCATATTGGAGCTTAAGGAAAAGCACGGGCATGTACGGTCTGTGGATGTGGCATGCGAAATGGGAGTTACGAAGCCAAGCGTGAGTAATGCCATGAAAAAACTGCGCAGGGAAGGACTTATCCGTGTTGATGAGGACGGGTATATCTGTTTTTCGGAAACAGGAAAGCAGATAGCCGAGAAGGTTCACAACAAGCATCTTCTCATAACAAAGGTCCTTATGCATATCGGGGTAAGTGAAAATACTGCGTCTAAAGAGGCACATATGATAGAACACGTTATAAGTGATGAAACGTACAGATGCCTTCAGGATTTTCATTCCGATTATGAGCCTAAAAAAGGCTGAATATACCCGGAACCGCGAGGCTTTATTTTTTTGTGGAAAAAGGCCCGGAAGGAGGCGTTATGGAGAAAGATTTTCTTGAGATAAGAGATTTGAAAAAAAGCTTTGGAACCGGTGAAGCCAGGCAGGACGTTCTCAGGGGAATGGATTTTAGCGTAAAAAAAGGAGAATTTTGTGTTTTGCTGGGGCCTTCGGGTTCGGGAAAGTCGACACTTTTAAATATTATAGGTGGAATTGATACTCCGGATTCAGGCTATGTCAGTATAAACGGGGATAAGCTTGAGGATATGAATGAACATCAGCTTACTCTTTACAGGAGAAAGCATCTCGGATATGTGTTCCAGATGTATAATCTGATCCCGAATCTCAACGTAAAGGAGAATATTGAAGTGGGGGCGTATCTGTCGGAAAAGCCTCTTGATGTTGAGGAGGTTATCACAACCCTGGGACTTCAGGATCATAAATACAAATATCCGAACCAGTTATCCGGAGGACAGCAACAGAGAGTTTCCATCGGCAGAGCTGTTGTTAAGAATCCGGATATTCTTATGTGCGATGAACCTACGGGAGCACTTGATTACAAAACATCCAAGGAGATCCTTGCACTTATCGAGGACTGCAACAGGAAATACGGAAGTACGATCATAATGGTCACTCATAACGAAGCTATCAGATATATGGCTGATCACGTGATCAAGCTCAGGGACGGAATAGTTCGTCATAATGATATAAACGATAAAAAGATCCCTGCATCCGAGCTTGAGTGGTAAGGAGGATGAATATGAGAAATCCTCTTATAAAAAGAATACCTAAGGAGCTGGCTTCAGACTGGCATAAATATCTTGTAATAATCATATTTATGGTTGTCATGATCAGCGTTATTTCCGGAATGTATGTAGGCCACGACAGTATGCTTTCGTCCGTTTATACAGGCAGAAAAGAGCTGAATCTTGAAGATGGAAGCTTCGAACTGAGTCAAATGGCATCACAGGAATTACTTGATGATCTCAGTGCCGGAGAGATGGCGGATGTAAGGGAGTATTATATACAAAAAGGGACTGAAGAAGCTGAAGAGAAGGTTTCCGAAGCGATTGAAACAGAGCTTGAAGAACAGGTTAAAGCGGCAATCGAAGCGGGCGTAAGAGCTCAGTGTGCTCTCTACGGTATAAATGATGAAGATGTTATCCTTGATCAGATCAACGCTGCAATAACTTCCGGGCTTGATGAAGCCGTTGAAGAAGCAAGGCAGTCGGAAGAGTACAAAAATGCGGTGGATGACGCGTATGCTCAGGCACAGAACGATGTCATAAAAGCCGTCGATGAAGAGTGGGATAAAATTTCGGACCGTTATGGACTGGGCGAAGATGGCTTTGCTCCGGTATCAGTAAGGCTTTATGAGCATTTCTACAGAGAAGAACCGGAAGATGTAGATGGTGACGGGATTCAGGATGCAAAAGTAAGGATATATAAAAGCGATTCGGCAATTGATATGGCCTCTTTTAACTTCGGACGTGCACCCGAAAGTGAAGGGGAGATAGCCATTGACAGAATGCATGCGGATAATCTTGGAGTAAAGATCGGTGATGTGATTACCGTAGGAAATGAAAAATATGAAGTGGTCGGATTGCTGTCTTATATAAATTATCTTACCCTGCATGAATCAAATAACGATCTGATGTTTGATGCATTCGGTTTTGATGTGGCCATGGTCACTCCGGAAGGCTTTGACAGGCTGGGATCAAGGATCCATTACAACTATGCGTACCTTTACAATTCAAAACCGGCAGATAAGATCGAAGAAGCAGACTATGCGGAAAACTTTCTCAAATGTCTCATTACGCAGACTCTTGTATATGATAATGAAATAGATGATTATCTTCCTGAGTATCTCAGACAGGCAAGCAATTTTGCTGTCTCCGATATAGAAGGTGATTCTTCTGCTACGGCTATCCTGTGCTATATACTTATCGGAGTAATAGCATTTATCTTTGCCATAACGATCAGCACTACAATTGACAAGGAATGCACCGTTATAGGTACCCTTCGTGCTTCGGGTTACAGCCGGAGAGAAATGATCGTTCATTATATGTCCATGCCGGTAATAGTTACTCTGGCCGGCTCGATCATAGGTAATGTGCTCGGGTATACCGTTTTCAAGGATGTCATGGTGGGGCTGTATTATGAAAGCTACAGTCTTCCCACTTGCGGACTTGTGTGGAGCAGGGCAGCACTGGTCAAGACAACCGTTATTCCGCTTGTGCTGATGTTTTTTATCAATCTGTTTATCATTGCAAAAAAGATGCAGATAAGTCCGCTTCGATTTATCAGACATGATCTTGTAAAAACAAAGCGAACAAAAGCAAGAAGACTGCCACACTGGTCTTTTATGAGAAGATTCAGATTAAGGATCCTGCTTCAAAATATTCCCAACTATATTATTCTGATCTTTGGCGTCGTATTCATCGAACTTATGCTCTGTTTTGCATTCGGATTGCCGGATTCTCTGAACAATTACTCGGAAAAAGCCGCTGATATGCTTTTTGTTGATTATCAATACATGCTCATGAGCAGTGAGGATGATGATGGCAACATGATAGTAACCTCGGAAGAGACTGCAGAACGATTCAGTTCCATAAATCTTCTTTATCCCAAGAAAAAATCATCATTCCGTGAAGGCATGGGAAGCGGAGGGGACGAAAGCGTAACCGTATATGGTATTGCGGAAAACAGCGCATATATCACTCTGCCGGGCACAAACAGCGCGGACGGTGTATATCTTTCATCTGCATTTAAAGATAAATTCGGTATCTCAGAAGGGGATGTGATCACCCTTCACGAAGAATATGAGAACAGATCATATGATCTTACGGTGGAGGGCTTTGTTGATTATGACGGTGCTATAGCTGTTTTCATGGATTCCGAAAGTTTTAACAGGATATTTGAGAAGGACGATGAAGAATTCACGGGATATTTTTCGGAACAGGAAATCTCGGATATCGATGACCGTTACATTGCTGCGGTGATAACAGCGGATGATATCAGAAAGGTTGCTGTCCAGCTGAATCATTCCTTTGGTTCGATAATCAAAATGTTTAAATATGCTCTTGTAGTGATGGCTGCGGCATTGATCTATCTTCTGGCAAAGATAATAATCGAGAAAAATGAACATTCAATTTCAATGGTCAAGATACTCGGTTTTAAAAACAGCGAGATAGGAGCCCTGTATATCATACCCACCGCGGTCGTCGTAATACTTTTTGCGATCATAAGTTTTGTTGCCGGATACTATCTGATGTTATGGGTGTTTCATATATTCATGCTGCAGATGGATGGATATTTTTCATTCTTCATGACACCAAAGTCAATGATACTGTCAGTTCTCTATCTGCTGATCGGATATTCGTTTGTATCGGTTGTCGATTACTTCAGGATTAAAAAAATACCTCTTGATGTTGCACTTAAGAACATTGAATGATCGTGAATGAATATAGTGCTTATGGGATTAATGATACCTTTTATCGGAACCACGGCAGGTGCAGCTTGTGTTTTCTTCTTAAAAAAGGATCTGAAGCCTGAGATTCAGAAAGCTCTTTCCGGCTTTGCCGCAGGGGTTATGGTCGCAGCTTCGATCTGGAGTCTTATAGTGCCCGCCATTGAGCAATCATCGGGAATGGAAAGGCTGGCTTTTCTTCCTGCATTTATCGGCTTCTGGTTAGGCATTCTGTTTTTGCTGCTGCTTGATCACGTGGTTCCTCATTTGCACAGCAGCGTCAATCAGACAGAGGGACCGAAATGCAGCTTTACAAGAACCGTAATGCTTGTTTTGGCAGTAACGCTTCACAATATTCCTGAGGGTATGGCTGTCGGAGTGGTTTATGCCGGATTATATAACGGAACTGCAAATATCACCGCAGGCTCGGCACTTGCCCTGGCACTTGGAATAGCGATACAGAATTTTCCCGAAGGCGCCATCATATCGATGCCTCTGTATTCCGAGGGAAAAAGCAAAAGGAAGTCATTTGTTCTAGGTACTTTGTCAGGGGCGGTGGAGCCGGTTTTCGGAGCGCTCACTGTTGTTCTGGCCGGGCTCGTAGTGCCTGCGATGCCATACCTGCTGTCATTTGCCGCGGGAGCAATGCTCTATGTCGTGGTTGAGGAACTGGTGCCGGAAATGGCACAGGGTAAACATTCCAATATCGGAGTTATCGCCTTTGCTGTCGGCTTCAGCCTTATGATGGCACTTGATGTGGCTCTCGGATGATCTGTATTCGGGCTGCCTGTCTGGCCTTCAAACTGCTTCCGGATCGTCTCCTGGCTTAGGCCTGTAACGATCCGAAAATATTTCTTTCTGACGTGTTATGGGGTATAATTACCAAATACACATATCATGGAGACGAAAGGGAAGCAGTAATGAACATTGAGCTTCAGTGCTGTGCGCTTTTTATTTTATTTACCATATCGGTCATGTTTTTGAGAGAAAAAAAGCTTGACCTTATGAACCGCAGATTGTTTTTTCGTGCGATCTGCGCATGCTTCGCCTGCCTGATCTTTGATATTCTTTCGATTATTCTGATCAATCTGTCCGTATACAGAGATTTCCCGCAATCCGTCACAAGCATCGTATGTAAGATATATATCATGCTGCTTGTCATTCAGGGATATTTCGGATATGTATACGCATCAACAAGTCTGCTTCCGCTGGATAAATCGTGGGCAAAAAACTTAAAGTTTGCATGTCATCTCATATTCGGAATTGGTGAGCTTTTGATGCTGGTTTTGCCAATCGGATTTACCGCAGACGGGCGTATTGTATATTCCTTCGGTCCTTCAACCACGGTGGCATATCTGTTGTCTGCAATATTTATCCTGATGACGATACTTACTTCCATAGCATACAGAAAGCAGATGCCGGGCAGAAGATTTGTTGCCATGATCCTGTGGCAGGGCATCTGGCTTCTTGCTGCTGCGATACAGTTCATGATACCGAGTCTTTTGCTTGTAGGATTTGCGTCAGCCTTCGGAATGGTCATTCTGTATATCCAGCTGGAAAACCCAAGCGAATATTTTGATGGTTCAACGGGACTTTTTACTACGAATGCCCTGTCGGCGTATGTGCATGATAAATACAAATTCGGCAAACAGTTTTCGATGTTTACCGCCAAGATCCATTTCCTTATCGACTATGTGGATTACAACATGGAGCACGACGCCGTGATCCGTACCGCAAGAGCACTTGTTGCCCTTGGGTCTGAGCCTGCGTTCAGGATCGATGATGACACCTTCTGTGTGGTATATGATGATAAGGACCGCATGTTTGAAAGGGCCGCAGAAATCAAGAGACAGAAGGATAATGTCAAGGATATCCCCGCTAAGGGAACCTATCTTCTGATCCCGGACAGCCTGCAGATGAGCGGGCCTGATGAATTCTTCAGATTCCTGCATACGTATCTTGATAGTGAACAGGAGATACTTGTTGCGGATGAGACAATGGTCGGAGAGCTCAGAGAGCAGACTATGACAAAGGAGCTTATCGAGGATGCTCTGGCTAATGACAGAGTAGAGGTCTTTTATCAGCCTTTTTATAATGTGGGGACTTCACGTTTTAATGTGGCTGAGGCTCTTGTTCGTATACGCCTTGAAAATGGAGAGATAGTTCCTCCGGGGAAATTTATTCCCGTGGCTGAAGAGAGCGGCCAGATCATACCTCTTGGAACCAGGGTATTTGAGAAGGTATGTGAGTTTATTGCAAAGGGTGAAGCCCTGAAGGCAGGTCTTGAACAGATTGAGATAAACGTATCCGCCGCACAGTTTAATTACGAGAATCCCGAAAAATTCGTCATGGAGAATATAAAGAAATATGCGATAGATCCGGGAATGATCAATCTTGAGATAACTGAAACCGCTGCAGCTCAAAACAGGGAGATCATGCTCAGCAATATGAGCAGACTTATCGAAAACGGTGTAACCTTTTCGCTGGATGACTTCGGCACCGGACGTTCAAATATTGATTATTTTGTAAATATGCCCGTTAAGACCATTAAGTTCGATCATAGCTTTACAAGAGGCTTTTTTGATAATGAAAAGCTCAGATATGTTATGACGGGAATGATAGATATTTTCCATATGCTGAACATGAGCATTGTTGCCGAAGGGATTGAAACCGAGGAACAAATGAATGTCATGAAGTCAATGGGAGTCGAATACATTCAGGGTTATTACTATTCAAAGCCTGTTCCCGAAGAGGAATTTCTGCGTTTTTTACGAAACGGAAATAAATGAGATCATGATCCGGGATGATCGCAGAAGTATTGCAGGATCAGAAGCGTTGCTCCGTCATAGGATTCATCCCCGATTATCTCGCTCTGTGTCTGCCACCCGGTGTCGCCGGTTTCTTCTATGAATTCATTTACAGCCGGCATTTCGTCTATAGCATGCGTATCCGCATCGTATATTTCCTGTTCTGCGTTTAATCCCGCATCATAGATCATACAAACTCTGTCGCTTAAGACAGGCCTTTCACCGAAGATCTCCGCAGTGATCCTTCTGATATATTTGTATTCATCTGCGGGATCAATATCTTCGGGCAGGACTATGCTTCCGTTATCGATCATCTGCCTGAAACTGTTATCCAGTGCAATACTGTATGCGGAGTATGTGTAGTTATAAAGCTCGATATATGCTGCCAGTCTTAAATACGGGTCATCGCTTCTGCTGAGAGCAAGCTCACTCAGAAAGGTCGCCTCGTTTTCTTTGTAATAACCCTTATGGTGTGCATATTCATGAGCATCAAGAACAGCCTGATATAAGGGTGATATATAGCGGTTGTGGGTGGGCTCCATTGTGTACGGATAGTTATATCCGCCTATATACATCCGGTCAAGTATATCCGAACATATTGCATTCTTTACCGGAGGATAGTATCCGCTAAGACGCGGAAATTCATCTCCGAGATCACGCATTGCATCCGATGTAAGGCTTGTGATCTTTTCTGTAGGATAAAATTCCACATATCCGTCGTCACTTACGCTGATTTCTTCTGCGGCAGCATTTGCCGAATCCGCAAAATAGCATAAAAGCGCATAGATTTCATCATAGGAAAAAACCGTTCTTTTATCACAGTTTCCGTGACCCAGGACGGTTCCGTTAAACGGAATGAACCATGTGAGGATATAGATGAGCACAATGCTCAGAAGTATCACGGAAAACACTTTGAAATATCTTGAACAAAAAGATACAAATGCCTTCTTTTTTCTGAAGAAGATAAGAAGAAATAGAATAACTACTCCGGCAAGGACCATGATGATCCATGCATACATTAATATCTCCCCGACCGCAAAGGGAAAGAGCGAAGTTATATGACTGATCAGATCACATAACGCTCCGTATATGTGATCGGCGTACAGATCGCATAATGCAGGAGATACTGCAGTAAATCCAAGCACTGCAATCAGCAGTAACATTATAAGAACAGTTCTTTTATATCCTGTAAGCTTTCTTTTATCCATCCTGCTCATAATCTGAAATGATACGTACTGTACCGGCATCAGTCTTTATTGCGAAGCTTTTCACATAAAAAACGGATGAGATCCTTGTAATGATCCGGGAAATTCTCAGACCCTTCGGCCGTTATCTTACAGTCCTCATTGACAGCAGCTTCGAACCTGAACATCGTACCGTCAAGTACGCCTCTCGGATGCTTCCCCTTAAATCCGTTCCAAGAAAATATATTAAAATCATTCAGGATCTTAAGCATCTCGTCAACAGGTATTCTTGCGCTGCCTTCCGGTATCCTTTTATCTTCTTTACCGTCATAACGGACTGAATAGAAGGAGATGTCCGCAAAGTCTTTATCCGTTGCAGATACCTCGTATTCATATGTTCCGCGCATATGACTTTCTCTTATCAGGATATTTGTAAATGAATCAATATCTGTTTTTTCGGGTTTTCTTCCAAACATTTCTTTATCCGGGGTTATCAACACCTGACTGATATGTGATCCGTACAGGATTTTTCTTATGATACGGATATTTGCAGCTCCTGATATATTATACCCTATATCCTGTGAACTGCCGGAATAAATAGTGTAAAGCAAAAAAAGGATCCGGGGTGAAGGCGTCACATAAGAGACGAAAAATTTGCATATTATTGTGGACATGATGCCTGTAAGCCGCATGCAGAGCGGGTTTTAAAGTTTATAATTATTTTAGAATAAAATTAGCACTCACTGCTTGACGGTGCTAACAATGCGTGTTATATTGCATCTAGAACAAGGAAAACAAAAGCGTTCAGATTATTCAAAGGTGACCATAACGGCACATCAGGACGCTTATAACAAAGGAGGAATGACTTATGATGATGTTCCCTAGTATTTATAACAACGATCTGTTTGATGATTTCTTTGATATCCCGGTTTGGAACGACAGAGACATGAAGAAGGCTGAGAAGAAGCTTTACGGACATCATGCCGGCAATCTCATGAAGACAGATATCAAAGAAAAGGATAAGGAGTATGAGCTCCATATCGATCTGCCCGGCTTTGACAAGGATGAGATTCAGGTTTCACTTGATAACGGATATCTCACCATCCAGGCTTCCAAGGGCCTTGATAAGGATGAGGATGAAAATGACGGCAAGTGGATCCACAAAGAGCGTTATTCAGGCAGCTGCATGAGACAGTTCTACGTAGGAGACGGGTTGACCGTTGAAGATGTGAAGGCAGAATTCAAGAGCGGTATCCTTAAGCTGACTGTCCCCAAAAAGGAAGCGCTTCCTGACAGGACGCAGAATAAGTATATAGCTATTGAGGGATGATCTGTTTGGAAACAGATAGTTATGCATTTTCTGTATGCAGCCTTTCTTACTCCTCTTTTTTCCGGCCGGAGCTTTAATGCTCCGGCCATTTTTTGTTCCATGCGCAGAGTTCCTTTTTGTGTTTTTTTCATGTTCCATATGATAAAATAGCCCTATGTCAGGTGATAATCTTAAAAGCAAAATATCTGCTTTATTCTGGTCCTTTTTTCCCGAAGAGACCCATATTGCATATACCGACCGCAGGACTCTGGCTACCATCAGACAGTGGAAACTGAGAAAGTATTATTCAAATGATCCGGACGGATTCATGAAGATACTGGACAGGGAATATGAAAAGCCTAAAAGGCTTAAAGGCATGCCTTCCGTATGTGCTTTTATCTATGGTGAGCCGGAGAAAAAGGGATATCAGTTTACATACGACTCGGTAAAAGCGCAGGTTTGTCCAGCAAAAGCTGTAATCGATATCGCAGGTGTGGATACCGGTGAAGCAGACAGATTGATACGCGATTCCGGATGCGATTATGTTGCTCTCATAGGAACCGGTATTATCCTTGAAAAAAGAGCCTTCTATGAGTGCGGAAAGATTCTTTTAAACGGAGAAGCTGCCGGACTTATCTATTCCGATGAAGATACGATCATGCCGGACGGAAAAAGATGCAGCCCTGATTTTAAACCGGATTATGCTCCGGATCTTCTGATGTCCGTAAATTATTACGGCGGTTTTGTATTTGTTTCCCGTAAGGCGTACGAAGAAGCCGGAGGGCTTGATGCGCAGGCTCCGGGCGATCCTTTTTATGATCTGTTTTTGAAGATATCCGAAAATGATAAGGTCAGACATATAGACAGAGTCCTGTTCCATAAAACCGAAGCTTTTACAGCTCCGGGTCTGGGTACCGAAACCGTGAAAAGAGCTTTGGAACGAAGGGGCATTAATGGAAATGTTTATGTAAAGGGAGACAGGTGCATCATCGACCATATCACTGAGGGGCTTGTAAGTATCGTGATCCCATCCAAGGATAATCCGGATATGCTTACGGACTGTCTTGAATCCATTGATTCGCTTACCTTATACAGAGATTACGAGATTATTATCGTTGATAACGGAAGCTCAGATGAAAACAGGGCAAGGATCGAAGAACTCTGTAAGAGATTTAATGCGAGGTACATATATGAAAAACGTGACTTTAATTTTTCCTATATGTGTAATCTCGGTGCGGCAGGATCAAAGGGTGATGTAGTCGTCTTCCTTAATGACGATATCAAGATAACCGAGCCCAAATGGCTCGGCTCCATGGCAGGTCAGGCAAGGCTTCCTTATTCCGGTGCAGTGGGGTGCCTTCTTGTTTATCCGGATAAAAAAATGATCCAGCATGCGGGGACCAAGGACAGTGAAGACGGTCCCAATCATATATACCAGGGTTATTATCTGGACGCCCCCGAATGCGCTGATGCCGTATATCCTGCTGATGTCAACGGAGTTACTGCTGCCTGCCTTGCGATCAGAAGATCGGTATTTGAGGAGATAGGCCGGTTTGATGAGAATATGCAGGTATGCTATAACGATGTGGCATTGTGCTTTGATCTCATAAATGCGGGATATGTAAACTGCATGCGCGGAGACATCTGTCTTATTCATAAGGAATCCGTAAGCCGTGGGTCCGATGAGATAAATGAGACGAAGTTCAGGAGATTACTGAAGGAGCATGAATATCTTTATGAGCATCATGCACTTAAAAATCCTCCACATCCCTTTTACAACGTAAATCAGACCTACAGACATTCTGATAAAAAGCCTGACTATTCAAAATGGATGTATGATGTAAAAACATCTGTCAGAAGTATGACTCCCGAAGAAATCAGTAAATGGCAGGATGCTCCCGTCAGGGATGATTACAGGATCTGCTTCGATGAATGTGATTCATTTAAATATATCCACCTGTTCGGATGGGCATATGCGGAGAACTATGATCGTAATTATTCGCAGCGCAGGAAGATGGTGATCTATAATGATAAGCACCATTATATTGCCGAGCTCGGCGACTGGTTCAGGCCCGATGTATATGCACTCAATAAGACCAAGGACACGGAATATTGCGGCTTCAGAGCAAGATTTGATAAGGATCTGATAGAGGAGGGAACCTATTCCCTGAGCCTTTGGAGCGCTATCGGTAAGAAAAACGCGGAGAATAAACTCATAAGATGAATGAAGAAAAGATCGGAAATGTAATAATGGATCTGTCCTTTTACAAGGGTACTGATGAGTATTCTGACGGAGAATCCGTAGAGGACAGGCTGCTTGATATCGTTAAGGGTGATGTGCCTGTAAGTGAGAGGCTTGCTCAGGGAAGTGACTGGGCTGAACTTTATCATCTGTCCGATATCAGGAAAAATATACTTTCCTGGGCCGACATGGATAAGGGATCAAAGGCGCTTGAGATAGGCTCAGGCTGTGGTGCGGTTACCGGGATCCTGTGTGAAAAATGCGGAAGCGTTACCTGTATCGATCTGTCAAAAAAGCGCTCCACCATAAATGCCTACAGAAACAAAGATTATGATAATCTCCGGATCATGGTAGGTAATTTCGAAGATATTGAGCTTGATGAAAAATTCGATGTGATCACACTCATCGGTGTATTCGAGTATTCGATATATTACATTTCTTCAGACGATCCTTTTGTCGATATGCTGAAAAAATGCCGCGGCCTGCTAAATGAAGGCGGAAAGCTTTATATAGCTATAGAAAATAAATACGGCATGAAGTATTTTGCCGGAGCATGCGAGGACCACACGGGAAGGCCTTTTGATGGGATAGAGGGATATCACGGAGTGGAGCGTGTAAGGACTTTTTCCGGATATGCTCTCAATAATATGCTCAAGGCTGCAGGCTTTTCGGGAATAGAGTTCAGATATCCCGTTCCCGATTATAAAATGCCTTTGGAGATCTATTCGGATGACAGGCTTCCGGCCCCCGGTGATATCACCACAAGGTCTCCCAATTATGACAGGCCGAGAATGGATTCTTTCGATGAAGTTAAGGTGCTGGATCAGATATGTGCCGACGGGCTGTTCCCGGATTTTGCCAATTCATTTTTGGTAACGGCTTCAAACGGCGGCGAAAAACCGGAGAACGGATGCCTTTATGCCAAGTTCAATACGCTTCGTGCGCCTGAGTACAGAGTTGATACCAGAATCGTTCTGGAAAACGGAAAGCTTTATGCGGTAAAGACTCCTGCATGTAAGGAGGCTGTCGGTCATATTGATTCCATTCAAAAGAATGCATCCGAAAGTGCCGGGGTATATAAGTCGGTAAAAACCCCCGGAGTGGAAAGAAGAGGGGATGAGCTGTATTTTGAATTCATAAACGGCATTCCGTTTGATCAAGACTGCATAGATTATTCATCTGCTTCCGTTGATGAAATCTGTGCAGATCTGAAGAGTCATCTGGATATGCTGCTAGGTGACATAAAGGATGAAAACAGATGCGGCTTTGAGATGACCAAAGAGTTTTCAGGTTTCTTCGGGGAAGAGGTTATTCCTGTGGGAATTCCTGCCTACAGGAAAATGAATGCTGATATGATATTCAGCAATTTCCTGAAAACACCTGGCGGAATAGTCTGTATCGATCCGGAGTGGTTCTTCGAATTCCCTGTTCCTGAGGACTTCATCAGATACAGGGTTTACAGAGCGGTTTTTGAAACACATACAAATATCGCGTGGAAGATAAAGACAAGGCAGGAATTTGCAAGTCTTATGGGAATTGACATTTCGCTTGCAGATATTTATGACCGTATGGAGAATACCTTCCAGAAAAGGATCGCGGGGAAGGGGCTTAGCGCGGAGAAGATAGCTGAGTACAGAAAGTCCTTCAGAAGACTGGATGAATTTACTGCGGAGCGCGAAGGACTTATAGAGCGTATCAGGGTGCTTGATTCCGAAAACGCAGAGCTTAAGAGAGTCACCGTAGAGCTGCAGGCGTATATCGAAAAGCTGAAAAAAGCAATCAAAAATCCCCTGTTTGCTGCAAAGTGGATCGCACAAAAGGCAAAAAAGAAGTAATAAAAATTTATATTAAAGCAAAGATCGCAGGCTTTCGGCCTGCGATCTTTTGGTATCCTGGTGAATGATCTCCTGCAAATGCTTATTACATGCAGGTGTATCCGCCGTCAACGGGAACCATGATTCCGGTGACATATGAGCTTGCGGGAGAAGAAAGGAAGAGAGCAGCTGTATCAAGCTCGCCTGCATTTCCGTATCTTTCAAGAGGGATCATGGTCTTGGCATTTGCCTGGAAGAAATCGGAGTTAAGAGTATCTACGGTAAGATCGGTGTAGAAATATCCGGGGCAGATAGCATTAACCGTGATTCCCTTGGTTCCCCATTCTGCAGCAAGTGCTCTGGTAAGGTTTACAACACCGCCTTTTGCAGCGTGATAAGGAGAGCTTCCGCAGATCTTATTTCCTACAAGGCCATACATTGAAGAAATATTGATGATACGTCCGTACTTGGCAGGGATCATTGCCTTCTTGGCAACGGCACGTGCTACTCTGAATGTTCCGAAAAGGTCGATGTTCATCTCATCGTTGAACTGTTCATCGGTAATATCTTCAGCGGGAGCAACAGCACCGGTTCCTGCGTTGTTGATGAGGATATCGATACGTCCGAATGCATTGAGAACTTCATCGATGGCTTTATCAACCATTTCGGTGTTTGTGATATCACACTGAACGCCGATAGCCTTTACGCCGAATTCCTTCTCAATCTCTGCTGCAACAGCATCGATCTTTTCCTTGCGGCGTGCGAGAGCGGCGATGTTTGCTCCCTGACTTGCAAGTGCCTTTGCCATCTGTACGCCGAGTCCGGTAGAGCATCCGGTAACTACTGCAACCTGTCCTGTCAGATCAAAATAATTCTTCATGCTTTTTTCCTTTCGTTTTTAAAGAGTTTGTTAAAAAAATATCAATCGCATACATTATCCCTTAACAGATCAAAAGGGTCAAGGGATTATTATGTCTTTCTGATTGATCTTTTTTACTGTACTTAGTGTGGGACCCCATTTACCATTCGCCCCAGATATCTGAGCTTTCATATTCGCCCCATTCGTCCCAGAGATCTTCACCGAAGCTGTCCCAGTCAATGATCTGTCTGTCGGTTTCGGCATATACGAACTGTTTGAGCCATTCGACATATTCTTCGTCGAAGGAGCATCTTTCCATCACATGTGCAAGTTCAAAATACAGATCCCTGTCATTATAGGGTAAGGTTACCGATAGTCCGGTGAGGTTGAGATTGTCCTCTGTTGCACCGACGTAGAGCAGCGCTCTGTCCACGGCCATTATCAGTCTTTCGGAATGATCCGAGTTGATGATGGCTGCAAGACTCATCAGGTCGGTAAGACAGTAATCGGAAACATAGACATCTTCAACGTCGGAGATGCCTTCCATTATCTCCTCCATCATTTCACCATATCCGGATTCATCAAGATAGTAATCTATGAAATTATTTACCAGGTCACCGATGATCTGTGATTTTGAATCCTTTATCTTATGGGATCTTCCGGATAAAGCAAGATCTGCGCCCTTGCCGGAGCTTTCTATCTGCTGGCTGAAATTGGTTGCAAGGAGTCTGGCTTCGCTTTCATATGCAAAATCCAGCCATATCTCCCATAGCATTTCCATCTTGCTTTCGTCCACAAGAGCCAGGATCGATCTGTCGCCGTTGAATCTGTCTTTTTCGTTTTTGGAGACCATATCATCTATCAGGATCTTGGCAAGATCATAGGTTGATATGGACGTATCTTCATAGAGAGCCTCAAGCCATCCGGTGTAATACCATCCGAGACTTGATTCGAAGTCCTCGGAAACTATCATATAATCGCAGTATTCCCTAAGGGCATAGGTGATCTCAAGGCAGGACATTATACAGCAGTCCATTCCTATGAAGTCAAAGTGGGTATCACAGTTCTTAAGGGCCTTGACCATTTCATCAAGACTCAGGTTGTCGTATTCGTCCTGAAACTCGTCCCATCCGAAGCCGTAAGCAGGGCCGCCGCCGTGATCCCAGAAAAGAAGGATATTCCTGGATGCGGGATATGCCCTTGTTCCCCATTGGAGGAATTCATACAGGGTATCTGCGATGGTACAGTCAAGCTGTCCGAGATCGTCACGCACAAGTTCAAGTCCGTCCTCACCGACCACATAGGTCTGTGATCTGTCGGAGGCTATTCCCAGCCTGCTTGACCAGTATTTGGTTCCCATTGTCTGGATGACGATATTTACGTTCTCGGAATATCCTGCATCGATCATCTCCTGGATATCCTTTGAAGCAACACCGCCTTCGGTTTCAAGCGTGGATCCGTTCATATATACAAATATTGAAACGGTCCCGGGATCCGACTCTATCTCTTCCTCATGATCAAATTCGTCCCAGTCAAATGTATCGTCTATTTCTTCCTCGTCGTAATCAGGCCATGTCCATATATCCTCTCCATATTCGGAAGGGTCGAAATCCTCGAAGAATTCGGGATCGTTTACGGTTTCGGTAAATTCCATAAAGAGTCCCGGAAGACCGAAATATTCATTGGCACAGCCCCCCATCAGCAAACAGCCTGCCATAAGAAATGATGTTAATTTCATTATTTTTTTACGCATAAAAAACCTCCGTCATACGGAAAATGCGGCAATGGCGCATAAGTCCATACATGTCCATTCTATCATGAAAACATGGTTAGGGCGATAATAACTTGGCTTTTTATGTTAACTGACATTTCCTTAAGCGCATTACCTTATCATGCGGTTCCATAAGCCTGCTGACTTCGAGTTGACGACTTGTCAATAAATGGATTATATTTGATATGTACTTATTTTTGCGCCATTGAAAGGGGTATACCATGGCAAAGAGAATGAACAATACCGAAGAAAGAAAAAAGCAGCTGCTTGATGTTGCCGAGGAACTGTTTCTTAAGCA
>CAMNAQ010000040.1 GCA_946531495.1 uncultured Lachnospiraceae bacterium
GCGTATGCGATGACCAATTATCTGTATGATATGGGTCATGAAAAGATAGCCTATGTCGGTACCGTACTGTCAACGGGTTCCATCACGGACAGATACCTCGGATATCAGAAGTCGGTCCTCGAGCACGGAGGAAAGATCAAAAAGGAATGGATCATCGATGACCGTGACATGAAGAGCGGATATATCGATACCGAGAAGAAACTGATCCTTCCGAAGGAAATGCCCACAGCTTTTTTCTGCAACTGTGACCTTACGGCCGGTCATCTGATCAAAAAGCTTGAAAGAAACGGCTACAGGGTTCCGAGGGATATATCCGTTGCAGGTTATGACAATTATACATATCCGGGAATATGCGACACGGAAATAACCACCTACGGGGTTGATCTTGAGGAAATGTCGAGACAGGCGGTTGAACTTGCTCTTCAGGGAGCCTGGGGAGAGGTTCACAAGAAAGGCGTTCATATAGTAAGCGGTGCTCTGGTAAAAAAGAACAGCGTCAGGAAGATAAAATGAGCTGCCGCGGAATACGGAAGAATACCGATTGAGAAATCTGCATAGTTAAATTTAGTTAAATGCATCTCAAACGCCGAAAAGTGAAAAAACAAGAAAAATCCTTTGCTAAAAAGAGCTGTTAGATATATACTCACCTCAAAGAATAGAATAAAAATTAACAAGAAATGAGTTAAAAATTAACCAAAGCAATCAACAAAAGGAGAAGAAAATGAGCGAGATCAAGATTCTTAATGCACCCGATGTACCCAACATGCCCTGGCAGGACGGCCCTGATTCATTCCAGGATGCTCCCATCTGGAGATATTCGGAAAATCCCATAATCAACCGCAATCCCATTGAAGGAGTTGCCAGGATCTTCAACAGTGCGGTGGTCGCATATGAAGGAGCTTTCGTCGGAGTTTTCAGAGGAGAGCAGAGAAACGGCGTATCCTTTATCTATTTCGGAAGAAGCAAGGACGGTATTCATTGGGATTTCGAGCATGACAAGATCAGGTTCGTTGATGAGAAGGGTGATGAGTTCATGCCTGTATATGCATATGATCCCAGACTCGTTAAGGTCGAGGATACTTATTATGCCATATGGTGCCAGGATTTCTTCGGAGCTTCGATCGGAATAGCAAAGACCACCGACTTTAAGACCTTCACAAGGATCGAGAATCCCTTCATTCCCTTCAACAGAAATGCTGTTCTCTTCCCAAGAAAGATAAACGGCAATTATGTGCTCCTTTCAAGACCTTCGGATTCCGGACATACTCCCTTTGGTGATATCTTCCTTTCACAGAGCCCGGATATGACATATTGGGGCAAGCACCGCCACGTTATGGGCAGAAGCTATGAATGGTGGGAGAGCCTTAAGATCGGCGGCGGTGCCGCACCCATCGAGACTACCGAAGGATGGCTTATGTTCTATCACGGAGTTTCCGGCACCTGCAACGGATATGTATATTCCATCGGCGGTGCTATCCTCGATATCAACGAGCCTTCAAAGGTTCTCTACAGATGTGAGAATTTCCTCCTTACACCCGAAGAGTGGTACGAAGAGAGAGGCTTTGTGCCCAATGTATGCTTCCCCTGCGCAACTGTTCATGATCCCGCTACAGGAAGGATCGCTCTTTATTACGGATGCGCTGACAGCTATGTATCACTGGCATTTACCAAGGTTGACCTTATCGTGGATTATATCAAGGCGCACAGCCATGTGACCGATACCGACACCGAGCTTGGTATCAGATAATTGTAACCCGGTCGTGCCGGGGATAGTCTCTCCGGCACGATATTACCCTGATTTGCGGAGATTGGAAGCAAAATGGAACAGTTAAGACATATGTCGGAATGGGCTGTGGATCATCTTCTCGGAAAGCTCTTCCCTTTCTGGAAAGCGCTCAGAGATGATGAGTTCGGTGGATTTTACGGAAATGTTTCTTTTGACCTTGTGACGGATAAGAAGGCCGATAAGGGCTGCATACTGAACAGCCGTATAACATGGTTTTTTTCAAATATTTACCTTCTGTATAAGGAGGGACTCATTTCCGAGGAAAAATTCAAGGAATACGGAGCTGAGCCGGAAGATGTGCTCTTACTTGCCCGTCACGGTTATTCATTTATGAAGGACAGGTGTATCGACCCGGTTAACGGCGGAGTTTTCTGGTCAGTGGATTATCAGGGCATGCCCTCCGATACTACCAAGCACACCTACAATCAGGCATTTGCAATATATGCTCTTTCGGCTTATTACGACGCTTCGGGTGACGTGGAAGCACTTGAGCTTGCAAAGGAGCTTCTTGATGTTGTTGAAAACAAGTGCAGGGATGACATCGGATATCTGGAAGCACAGAATGCAGACTTTACTCCCGCAGAAAACGATAAGCTTTCGGAGAACGGAGTCATTGCCGACAGAACAATGAACACGCTCCTGCATGTATTCGAGGCATATTCCGGATTATACAAAGTCTCCCGCGATGAGTGTGTCAGGAACCTTATCTCATATATAAGCGAAGTATTTGCGGATAAGATCTATTCTCCGGAGCTTCACAGGCAGAATGTGTTTTTCGATAATGATTATAATTCAATAATAGATCTTCACTCCTATGGCCATGATATAGAAACCGCATGGCTTGTGGACAAGGGAGTGGACGCTGCGTGCGATGATGCGCTCAAAGCAAGGATACATGCCATCAATGCAGACCTTACGAGCCAGATCTATAAAGTGGCCTTTGACGGAAGAAGCCTTCCCGCAGAGTGCGAGAACGGTGTTGTTAATGAACGCAGAGACTGGTGGGTACAGGCTGAGACGGTCCTTGGATTTTTGAACGGTTTCCTCAGGGATCAGAGCCATACCGATTATCTTGATGCGGCTATTCATCAGCTCGATTTTATCAAGGAATATGTATTTGATAAGAGAAACGGGAGCGAGTGGTTCTATCGCGTGGATAAGGACGGAAATCCCGATCCTTCGGAGGCAATGGTCGAAGAGTGGAAGTGCCCTTATCACAACGGAAGAATGTGTATGGAACTTATAAGAGCAAACGCAACAGGAAAGCTTTGACATCATGTGACAATATCTGTACGTGCCGGCACGGATGCACGGGATAAGGAGAGGATATGATCCATCAGAAATATTTTGAACTTAAGGCCAAGCAGGAAGTATATCTGGCAAGGAAAAACCATATTGATGATGATATGTATAACGGGATTTATGACAGATATGTCAATCCTGTGCTTACCAGAGAGAGCGTTCCCATAGAATGGCAATACGATCTTGACGAGGAGACCAATCCCTTTTTTGAAAAGAGACTTGGAATCAATGCGGTTCTTAATTCGGGAGCACTGTACATTAACGGAAAATATATCCTTTGCCCCAGAATAGAGGGAGATGACAGAAAATCTTTTTTTGCGATAGCTGAAAGTGACAGTCCCGTTGATGGCTTCAGATTCAAAGGAAAGCCCATACTTATCGACGACTCCAAGTATCCGGACGAGGTGAATGCATATGATATGAGGCTTACCCTTCACGAGGACGGATATATTTACGGAGTATATTGCTCCGAAAGCAAGGACACATCTTCAAATGATCTGTCCGCTGCCGTTGCAGCTGCAGGTATAGTCAGGACCAAGGACCTTGAACACTGGGAAAGACTTGATAATCTCAAGACTCTTAACAGCCCCCAGCAGAGAAACTGCTGCCTTCTTCCGGAATTTGTTGACGGAAAATACGCATTCTATACAAGACCCATGGATGATTTCATAAATACGGGATCCGGCGGCGGGATTGGCTTCGGACTCTGTGATGATATCGAGCATGCGGTAATAGATGAGGAAAGACTTACATCACTCAGAAAGTATCATACGATCACTGAGGTTAAGAACGGTGCAGGCGCTGTTCCCATCAAGACTGAAAAAGGCTGGATACATATCGCACACGGAGTTAGAAATACCGCAGCCGGTCTCAGATATGTCATCTATGCATTTGCCACCGCTCTTGATGATCCTGCCAGAGTTATCGCAGAGCCTTCCGGACTTCTTATCGGACCCAGGGGCTATGAGAGAACCGGAGATGTCAGCAATGTAGTATTTACAAACGGCGCAGTTGTAAATGAAATGGGCGATGTCTTTATCTATTATGCATCTTCTGATACAAGACTTCATGTTGCCGGAACATCCCTTGACAGACTTATCGATTATGTATTCGGCACTCCTCAGGATCCGGGCCACAGCGCTTCATGCGTAAGACAGAGAATAGAACTCATTGAGAAGAACGAAGCTCTTTTCGGGAGAAAAATATGATTAATGAGAAATTGCCGCAGGTGGATATGAGCCGTGCGGTTTCCAACACAGGAAACAGGACAAGAATAAAGAATGTGATGAAAAGAGCAGCCATGGGTGAGAAGATCACTGTGGGATTTCTCGGCGGATCCATTACCCAGGGCAGCGTTGCTTCTCATCCGGACAAATGTTACGCGCATAAGGTATATGAATGGTTTGCGGAGACTTTTCCGAAGGCAGACGTAAAATATATCAATGCCGGCATCGGAGCTACAGATTCGCAGCTGGGATGTGCAAGGGCCGATTCGGATCTTTTGGTATATGATCCCGATATGTGCTTTGTGGAGTTTTCGGTAAATGATGCATCTGATGAGCATTACCATGAAACATACGAAGGTCTGGTGAGGAAGATAATATCATCCGATCCGTCAAGAGCACTCATGCTCATACACAATGTAAAATATGACGATGGCGGAAATGCCCAGCTTCAGCATTCGAAACTTGCGAGAAGATATGATATTCCCGCAGTATCCATGAGGGATGTCATATATCCCGAGCTGGAGAGCGGAAGGCTTGAAAACCGTGTCATCACACCGGATGATCTGCATCCGAACGATGTGGGCCATTCTCTTGTGGCTTCCATAATCATTTCGGTACTTGAAGATATCAGGGAGCACATGAATGAGGAAGAGCCTCCCGAAAAGGAGATTCCGGAGCCCGAAACACTCAATGCATATGAGGATTCGGTAAGATACCGTAACGACAATTGTTCCGGAATCCTTACGGACTGCAAAGGCTTCGAACGTGATCCGCTTCCTCAGGAAGTGATAACCGACATATTCAGAAAAGGCTGGACTGCCACCGAAAAGGGATCATATATAACATTTAAGGTTCACGGATCCGGAATAGGCGTCCAGTACCGTAAGACCATACAAAAGCCTGCTCCTTCCGCAACGCTTATCCTTGACGGAGATACATCAAGGCCGGTCATTCTCGATGCGGACTTTAAGGAGACCTGGGGAGACAAGCTCTTTCTTGAAACGGTCCTTGAGCATGGCGAAAACAAAGAACACACTCTGAGGATAGAACTTACGGATACACATCCGGATGATGCGCTTCCGTTTTATCTTGTGAGCGTGATAGCATCCGGAAGGAATCTGTAAGTAAAAGCACCGGAGGATTAACGACTTGGAAAAACTTATCATGTTAAAGCCATATTTTTCTCATACCATCTGGGGAGGAACCAGATTGCGCGAAGAATTCGGATATGATGAAAAAGGCGACGATATCGGAGAGTGCTGGGGTATATCGGCACACCCCTCGGGAGAAAGCACCGTATGCGGAGGAGAGTATGACGGCTTTTCCTTATCAAGACTTTGGGAAGAACACCGTGAGCTGTTCGGATATGACAGAGGAGACAGATTCCCGCTTCTTATCAAGATCATAGATGCAAGGGATGATCTCAGTATTCAGGTTCATCCTGATGATGAGTATGCCGGCAGGCATGAAAACGGCTCGCTTGGTAAAACTGAATGCTGGTACGTTCTTGACTGCCCTGAAGACGGAGAACTTGTTATCGGACACAATGCATCATCAAGAGAAGAACTTGTCAGCATGATCGATGAAGGAAGATGGGATGATCTTATCCGCAGGGTAAAGGTTCGTCCCGGAGACATGATACAGATCGAGCCCGGAACCGTTCATGCGATCACATCGGGTGTATGTGTCCTTGAAACGCAGCAGTCAAGCGATATCACCTACAGGCTCTATGATTACGGAAGGCTTCAAAACGGAAAGCCGAGACAGCTTCATCTTGATCAGAGCAAGGATGTCATAACCGCCCCTGCTCCTTCGGCCGATAAGCAGATAATAAGAGCAAGGAAGACTGCTCCTAACTCTGTTGACAGACTTATTTCATGCGATCATTACACGGTTTCCAAGGTTTCGGTAAAGGGTGAGTTTTCATTCGGATCGGATGCAGGCTATCTGTGTGCATCCGTCATTTTGGGAAGCGGCAGGATATTTGACACTGATGTCAGTAAAGGAAGCCACTTTATAATCACCACAGAGGGCACCGGAAAAGTAGAATTATCCGGGGATATGGAACTTATCATCTCCAGAGCCTGATGCGAATGGAAGCCTTCCATGTAAGGCTGCTAAGGATATAAAAAACTGATCAAAGGGATTATTTCTATGAAAGAGATTTTTTGTAAAGGCTTCAGCTGGGGATTTTTCTCACGCCCCGGTGATTATCTTAAGCCGGAAGCGAGAGAATCAATGAAGAGACTTGCTTCCGACGGATGCGACTGGATATGTATAACAGTAAATAATTATATGGATACATATCATTCTCTGAACATACATCCCGTATATGGGATGACCCAGACGGATGAGGATGTCGTATATGCCATCAGGATGGCTAAGGATATGGGGCTTAAGGTATGCCTTAAACCCATGGTGAATACTCTTGACGGAGTATGGAGAGCACACGTTTCTTTCCCTCTTGATAATATGACATACTGGGACAGGTGGTTTGAATCCTATACCGCATTTATGTGTCATTATGCAAGGATCGCAGAGATGAGCGGATGCGAGATGCTCTGCACCGGATGCGAGATGGCGGGAATGGATGCTGTTGGCGGACATTGCAGGAAGATGATAGAAAAGGTGAGGACCGTATACCACGGAAAACTCATGCATAATATAAACCACGGAGATGAACTTGATTTTGACTGGCTTTCTGATGTAGATGTGATAGGGATCTCTGCATACTACGCTGTTACGGACGGAGAAAATGTTTCGGCCGGTGATATGAGAAAGGGCTGGGCTAAGCAGATGAAGATAGTTGAAGCCTGCCATAAGAAGTACGACAGACCGGTAATGTTTGCCGAGATCGGAATGCGTTCGGAACACGGATGCTCGGCATATCCTTATGATTACAGGCCGAAGGCGGATAAGGGATTGTCGCTTGAAGAGCAGTCCGATTTCTACAGAACCGCAATGGAAGTTACATGGGATATCCCCTGGTTTGCAGGATATTTTTGGTGGGATCAGCCTGCTGTTACAAGACCGGGGTATGATCCGTCAAGCGATGTCGGATTCGGGATCTTCGGAAAGCCTGCAGAGGATACTCTCAGAGAATTCTATCTTATGAAATGACGGGCTTTAAGCGGAATGTAAGCAGACGATCTTTAAGCGGCATATAAGCGTATGATCCTTATGCGGCATATAAGCAGGTGATCCGGCAAAAGATAATATCCATCATCAAACGGAGATAAATATGGGAATATTTTTTGATCCTGAAAACAGATTGTTTTTCATAGAGACATTAAATACCACGATGTGCCTTATGATCGCAGATGAGGAAGGCTTTCTGGTAAATGCATATTACGGTGCAAAAGCCGGAAGGGATGATCTCAGATATCTGACCGGCGGAGCATGTGACCCTTCGGTTCCTTCCAGGAATAACAGGGACAGGGGATGCTATTTTGATAAGGTGAGAATGGAATTTCCTTCCGGGGGCACCGGAGATTTCAGAACACCGATTGTAAGTGTTCGCGATGCAGGCGGACATGATTCTTCTCTTTTTACATATGTCTCACACAGGATATATGACGGCAAGGATGAACTGTTTTCCGGACTTCCGGATAACAGGACCGTCAGGATGCCTGCGACATTTTCCGGAGATTCAAAAGCGCAGATGCTTGAAATAACTCTCGAAGAAAAGGTGCTTGGACTTAAGGCCCTGCTCAGCTATTCGGTATTTGAAGACAGCGATGCGATCTTAAAAAATGTAAAGCTTATAAACGAATCTGACAGTACCGTCATGGTGGACAAACTGCTCAGCAGTAATCTTGATCTTGATCTCAGTGCTTTCGGAAATAATGAGCCGGATCTTGTGACATTGTCCGGAAGCTGGGCAAGGGAAAGAAGAATGGACAGGCGGACCATATCCCGCGGAAATACCGAGGTCTATTCCACAAGAGGTGAGAGTTCTCACCAGTTCCAGCCTTTCTTTGCTCTTTGTGACGGAAATACCGATGATTCGTACGGAACCGTTTATGCCCAGACCCTTGTCTGGTCCGGAAATTTTGTTTGCGGAGCCGGAATGGACCAGTTTGAGACGGTAAGGGCCTATATCGGCATAAGTCCCGTGCATTTTTCATGGGATCTTGCCCCGGGCGGGTCGCTTCAGGCACCCGAAGCTGTACTTGTTTTCACAAAGGATGGCTTCGATGGGATGAGTCATATCTTCCATGATCTTTTCCGCACTCATCTGATCAGGAGCCCGTATCTTCACAGGGAGCGTCCTATCCTTATCAACAACTGGGAGGCTACGTATTTTAATTTCAATGCGGATAAGCTTCTTGATATTGCCCGCGATGCGAAAAAATGCGGAATAGAGATGCTTGTCATGGATGACGGCTGGTTCGGAAAGCGCGATGACGATAATTCCTCGCTGGGTGACTGGTTCGTCAATGAAAAGAAGCTTCCCGGAGGAGTTGAAAGATTATCGGATGAACTTGAAAAGCTGGGAATGAAATTCGGAATATGGTTCGAGCCTGAGATGATATCTCCGGATTCGGATCTGTACCGCGCTCATCCCGACTGGGCAATAAGCTCTCCGGGCAGGGTTCCCACAAGGATAAGGAATCAGTATGTTCTTGATATAACGAGAAGCGAAGTAAGGGATTACGTTTACGAATGCGTGGCGAAGATCTTAAGGAGTGCGAAGATATCCTATGTAAAGTGGGATATGAACAGGCAGCTTCTGGATCTTGGCAGTGCCGGACTTGATGAAAAAAGTATGGGAAGGCTTTCGTATCTGTATACTCTTTCCGTATATGATCTTCAGGAAAGGCTGCTTGAGGAGTTCCCCGGGCTTTTGCTTGAAAACTGCTCGGGAGGCGGTGCAAGATATGATGCCGGAATGCTGTTCTATTCTCCTCAGATCTGGTGCTCAGATGATACCGATGCGTTTGAAAGGCTGACCATACAGGCGGGTACCGAGATGATCTATCCATTAAGCACCATGGGCGCTCATGTATCGGCATCTCCCAACCATATATCCGGAAGAGTCATGCCTTTTGATGTAAGGGGCGCGGTTGCTCTCTCCGGAACCTTCGGATACGAGCTGGATATCACCGCGATACCTGAGGAGGAAAGAAAAGCTATTCCGGAACAGGTTGAGATATATCATTCGGTAGGTGATATAGTTCGTGAGGGAGATTATTACCGCATAGCCAGGATCTCGGATACCGGGCTGTATGATGCATGGATGTCCGTTGCAAAGGATAAGAACAGGGCTCTGCTGACATATGTTCAGTGCAAGGGATCGCCTCAGAACAATAAAAGACTTATCAGGCTTAAAGGCCTTGATCCGGATAAAAAATACAGGCTTAAGCTTATAGGCTCGGAGAGAGAAGACAGCAGCTTTTGCAGTCATGGAAAAAAAGAGGCCTGGAAACTGCTCGATCCGGGAGAGGTAAGCGGAAGAAGTCTCATGAATGCCGGACTCCTTATGCCCGTTTTGTGGGGAACATACGGACAGCTGATGATCGAGATCATATGTATCTGATCCGCGATGTGTAAAAATCTTGCTTTTGAAGGTTTTTTTGGTAAAATGAATATGTTGACAAAGGCGCCAATAAAATGCTATTGGCGCTTTTTTTCGAAAAAATGTGTATTGCAGTTACCGGTTCCGAAAGTCATGGCTTAGGATGCACGGGAAATGATATCAGGATTGGGACCGCAGGCTCGTACCGGCGAGGGTATCTGATATGGATCAGTACAATATTTCATATGAAGTCGCATCATTATGCTTTATGGTGGTTTCCATTGCCTGCCTTGCTTTGATGCGAAGGAAGAGAACGGAAAGATATAAGCGTTTTCTCATATTGATGATCGTAGTCCTGTGCGGACTGGTATTTGATATACTGGGTGCGGTCACGATCAATAACAGTGCGTCTTTCCCTTACGCTGTCATACTCATTTCCAATACTTTATACTTCTTTTTTGCGGCTTACAGCGGATATGCCTACCTGCGTTATGCCCAGAGCTTTGTGGGAGAAATGTCCGGATTTGACCGCGTCATGTCAAAGGTCAACCATGCCCTGGTCTTTGTGTATATTCTGATCCTCGTGCTGAACCTGAAGACCGGATGGATATTCAGGATCGATGAGAATATGGATTATTCTTTCGGAACTATGCATTTTCTCTGCTACATCCCCACCTTTTATTTCATCATATACGGACTGGCATATGCCATGATACATCGCAAGAATCTGGAACTGAGGGAGACTCTTTCATTTTCCGGATTTGTATTTATCACCCTCGGAACGCTCCTTCAGGCGCTTTTGTTTCCGGGGACTCTTCTTACGTTCTTTTTCGGTTCCATCAGTATCCTCATAATTCTTCTGTTTTTGGAGACTCCGGATTATGCTCATCTTCAGGAGACACTGACAGAGCTTGATATGTGCAGGATCGAGGCGGAAAAGGCAGGAAGGATAAAGAGTGAATTCCTGCGTTCGATATCCCGTGAGATAAAAACTCCCATGAATACCGTGCTCGGAATGGATGAGATGATCCTCAGGGAAAGCAATGACGATTATATAAGCGGATATGCAAGAGATATAGCGACCGCCGGCAGGAATCTTATGGATACGATCAATAAGATGCTGGATTATTCGGATATCGAGGCCGGAAAGCTGGAAATAGTAAAAGCACCTTATAAGGTTGAGACTCTTGTAAGAGAGATATTCAAAAGCTCTCAGGACAGCGCCGAGAAAAAAGGACTGAATCTGTACTGTGATCTCGGAGCTCTTGTGCCGGAGATGCTGGTGGGTGACTGCGTCAGGATAAGGCAGATCATCATGAACCTTGTAGGAAACGGAATAAAATACACCAGCAAGGGAAGTGTCGGACTTTATGTCAGTTCCAAGGAAATAGACAAAAAAAATGTCATGATGGAGATCCGGGTTTCGGATACCGGTATCGGAATAGCCGAAGAAAAGCTTTCAACGATATTCGGTACATTTGACCGTTCGGGCGATGTTCTGTCAAGAAGCGGTGAGGGCCTCGGACTCGGTCTTGCGATAGTGACCAAGCTGACAGATATGATGGAAGGTGAGGTTAAGGTTCAGAGCCAGCTCGGAAAGGGTTCTGTTTTCATCGTGACGATACCGCAGAAGATCGCCGAAGAATCAGACCTCGTTGATATGTCCGACGATGAGATGGCCGACGGAAACCAGGCAGCTTCGGGACCTCTTTTTACCGCACCTGATGCGAAGGTGCTTATTGTCGATGACAATGACATAAACCGTGTGCTCGAGGCCATGCTCCTTAAGGAGACTGAGGTTCAGACAAATCAGGTATCAGGCGGCGTCGAGATGCTTGAGGAGCTTACCAGAAACAGCTATGATGTTGTACTTCTTGATCACATTATGCCCGATATGGACGGCGTGGAAGCTCTTAAGAGAGCAAAGCAGATAGAAAGGGTCAAGAATACCGGCACTTCGTTTATTGCAATAACTGCCAATGCCCTTTCGGGAGCAAGAGATGAATACATAAGGCAGGGGTTTGATGACTTTGTTTCAAAGCCTATAAACGGCAGGCGTCTTGAAGAGGCTGTCATGAAGAGACTCAACAAGTCTCTCATAAAAGAAAACAGGGGTTAGAAAATTCAGTATTTATGCCCTTGAAAACCTTTTCCGAATATGGGACAATATCATAAAGGTTCTGGCCAAATATATTGTAAGAGTTTCTTTATAAAGGAGGCTCTATGGATAGAATATATTATCTGGATGTCGCCGCAATCGTGGTATTGTCTTCGATACTCGCGTCGCTAATATTCCGCAGAATGTACCGTGGACGTGAAAACCGTGCATTCGTTCACTATGTCGTGATCGTTCTCATACTTACCGTATCGGATATTTTCCGCACAGCACCTCTTACTTTCATGAGCAGTATTTCCGGAACGGTTGCGTTCAGGGAGTTTTGGTGCTCAATCTACAATGTCCTCAATGTGTTTAATTACGCCGTGTATGTTTATATGGTGGGAAGAATGACAGGGACTTTCAACAGGATCATCAGGCATCCTGTTTTGAGGATCCTTTATGTATTCCCGCTCATAGCCGAAGTGGCGATCGTAGTGTTGAACGTCTTTTCACATCTGATCTTCTATTACACCTATGAGGCTGACGGCTTGGTTTCGTATCACCGCGGACCTCTCATCTGGCTCGTAGTTTCGGTAGGATATTATTTTGCGCTGTTTGCGTTTGTACATATACTGTACTGCTATAAAAAGGGACAGCTTGATAAGGTCAGATTTGCCGCGCTTTTGACAGTCTTTCCCATCAATATCATCGCATTCAACATACAGTATGTGAATCCCAAGCTGCTCGTCCAGATGTTCGGACTTGCCACAAGCGCTCTTGTGCTCAGCTTCTTTGTCATCACTCCGGAAGAGTACCTGGATATGGAGACGGGTGCCAAATCATATACCGCATTCAGAAGGAGCATCAGAAATGTTTTTGCCTCCGGTGATGATGCTTTTGTAATGTTCGGAAAGCTTCGCAATGTTTCCTCCATCAGAACCACACTCGGTTCGGAGATGTATACGGATCTTCTCAGGGAGATCTCGGACAGCTTCTACGATATGCTGAAGAGCAGGGGGAGCGAAGATGTCAGCCTCTATTATCTGAAAAACGGTCTTTTTGCCTATGTCATAAGAGGAAATTATAAGATCTCCGAGATTGAAAGCACTGCGGAAGACATGATCCCGAAGCTCCGTGATCTTTTCGAAGTTGACGGCATAAGGCTCAAGCTGGATTTTGCCATATGCAGCGTCGTGATCCCGAATGAGATCTACAATGAGAGAGCGCTTGTCAAACTGTCCGAGACTTTTCATCTTGCGGTGCCTCTCAATAAATATGTCAGATATTCCGAAATGGCCCCCGAGAAGGAGTTCATTGTCAGGAACAATATAGACAGGATAATCGCCGACGCCATAAGAGATCACAAGTTCGAAATGTATTACCAGCCGATCTATTCGACCAAGGAAGAACGGTTTGTATCGGCCGAGGCGCTCATCAGACTCAAGGATGAACAGCTTGGATTCATCTCACCGGGACTTTTCATACCTGCCGCGGAAAAGAGCGGAAGCATACTCCAGATCGGAGATTTTGTCATCAAGGATGTGTGCAGGTTCCTTGCAGATAACGAGGAGGAGCATACCGGCATAAAATTTGTGGAAGTCAATCTTTCGGTCGTGCAATGCATGCAGGCGAACATGGCCGAGAAGATAAAGAACATACTCAGCGAATATGATATTTCTCCGAACCGGATCAATTTTGAGATAACCGAAACGGCTTCCGAATATCTGGCCGATGCGGTGCTCAGGACCATGAACGACATATCCGGAAACGGAAACGGATTCTCGCTTGATGACTATGGCTCCGGCTATTCGAATCTCGGAAGAGTCATGAGCTTCCCATACAGGATCATAAAGCTGGATAAATCGCTTGTTGACAGTCTTGATGATTCCAGAAGCTATAAGATAATGCAGCAGACCATAAGCCTTCTTCAGAGCCTTGGCGCAGAGATCGTGGTAGAGGGTGTTGAGGACAGGGAAAAGGCGGA
This sequence comes from uncultured Lachnospiraceae bacterium, assembly GCA_946531495.1. GTDB lineage: Bacteria > Bacillota > Clostridia > Lachnospirales > Lachnospiraceae > AC2028. The sequence goes on from CAMNAQ010000040.1 coordinate 13,915, forward strand.
GTGGTTCTCCGAGATGGGATGCGAATACATACAGGGCTTCTATTATGCAAAGCCCATGCCTGAAGCGGAATTCATAGAATTTTGCAAGAAGGCAATGAAGGCATCCTAAAATCATCGCAGAAAAACTGACATATGAAAAGGTGCTGTCGCTTCATTGCGACGGCACCTTTTTTAGCGGAGACGGAGGGATTCGAACCCTCGTGCCCCGGAGGGCAAACGCATTTCGAGTGTTTTGCACTTAAATAAATACTTAAAAAAATCAAGATAAATGTAGTGGTGTAATAATTATCTTGACACGTGCAAATCCACTGTTTATCAGTGAAAACTAAATGAAATATTGATTTTACTGAACTTCCTTGAGAAATCGAGGAAGTTTTTTTATTGGAAAAATGGAGAGAACTCGGAGAGAACTAACGGGTTTTAGTAGAAAAAGTAAAGGAAGGAGAAAGGTAGCAAGATGACCGATTTAGACAGACTGACAGAAGAAATACGGAGTAAGTATGGGGATTATCTTACCCAGAAGGAGTTTATGGATATATCCGGTATCAGTTCCAGAACAGCTTATCTCGCGACTAAAACCGGAGAAGTTCCATATGTAATCGAACGTGTCGGTAAAGTCCGGTATTACAGGATCAGTGCAGAGCATGTTGCCAGGTATATGGACAGTAGATCTGAAGGATATAAATCTGAAGCGGATCCGGAAAAGGTAAGAAAACTTGAATCAATCCTGAGTAAAGAACCCGACGTATTAAGAATCAGTCAGATATGCAATATAACGGGAATACACAAGAATTCTGTTAAGAAATGGATATTCCGGGGATACCTCAGTGCTTTTCGTTGCAGAGGATATTACTTCGTAACCAAATCTGAACTGATAAGGTATATGGCTTCACCAAGGTATTGGAATCCACATAGTAAATCAGCCCATAGGGATGATCTGGGTATTGCCATAGGATGGAACAAGCAAATTTATGACAAATCAGATGAAGCCGGAAAGAGGGAAAAAATATGACGACAATTAATGATCTGGTAGATGAAAAGAAGGTATTTACTCCGAAAGAAGCTGCAGAATATTTAGGGATTGGTAAGACTGTGGCATATGCGATGTTCAAAGAACCCGGATTCCCCTGTTTTCAAATTGGAAGAAGAAAGTTCGTTATGTGGGGAGATCTGTATTCCTGGCTTAAGGATAACAAGTCCGTATTAACAAAAGAGAGGAACGATTAAGGATGTCAGATAGGGTTTTATACAGCAGCGGAAATGAAGCTGTTGATGCAATAGCCGGTATGAATATATCCGGAAATATGATTCATAAAAACTGGTACAAAAATGTGATCAAGGAGAATGGAAAACCATATCTTCTTGCCATTCAAATTCTTGCAGAAATCGTGTACTGGTATAAGCCTTCTGAAGAAAAAGATGAACATGGAAATGTAACCGGTTATAGGAAGAAATTCAGCGATGATCTTCTTCAGAAAAGCTATTCAGATTTTCAGGTGAAATACGGAGTCGGGAGAGAGACCGTAAGAAAAGCTTTATGTTATCTCGAAGAACAGGGAGTGATAAAGAGGGAATTTCGCACTCTTGAAAAGGGTGAACTTAAAAAGAAGACTCCAAATGTCATGTATATAAATCTGATTCCGGAGGGTGTGAGCCGGATTACTGAAGATGCTTCTGACACAACTGAAATCTTAACAAATGATAAGGATATCCTCTCCACCAAAAATGGGAGTATATCTCCCAAGGATGTGGGGGAGGGTATCCCAAAGAATGAGGAGACAAATACAAAGAATAATAAAGAGATTACCCGGGAGAATACGACAACAACACAGTTCCCGATTGGAGCTGTTGTTGATGAGGCCGGGCTGATCTTTTCGGAATTCGGACTTGAGAAAAAAGATGCAATTGCAGTGCTGGTTGCAGCGGGAAATGACCTGGATAAATGCAGGGATGTCGCAGCACTTCTCCGTGAACAGAACTATCCTGTCAGAAACCCGACCGGATGGCTTATTTCGGCTATCAAAAATGGATATAAATCTTCACCTTGTGAATATCGTTCTGCATCGGGTTACGGCAGAAACCAATTCAATAATCTTATGCGCCAAAACTATGACTTTGAAGAACTTGAAAAACGGCTTGTGAAGAATTGAAACCGATCGTTTTACGAAG
>CAMNAQ010000041.1 GCA_946531495.1 uncultured Lachnospiraceae bacterium
TCTCTTTTTCCCTGGTGATCAATTCGCGAACGATCTTTGCCTGTTCAACGCATTTGGTGGATGACTCTCCTATTTCGGCAACGATATCCTTGATCTGACTGGCCGAAGCTCCCGACTGCTCGGCAAGCGTTTTTATCTCCTCTGCCACAACGGCAAATCCTCTTCCGACTTCGCCTGCCCTTGCTGCCTCTATGCTTGCATTCAGTGAAAGGAGGTTAGTCTGTGAAGCAATACTTGTTATCAGTGAGACCATCTCATTGATCTTGTCTATTGAAGCATTTGTTTCGTTGATGCGCTTAGCGATATCCTCTACTGCCTCAACAGAGTGTTCCGAGGAAGCTATCACCTGACGTATGCAATCTGCAGCCTCCTGATTGGCATCGGACATCGCATTGGAATTTTTGTTCAGATTATCAACATTTTCAACAGCAAGGCTGATCACATCGCCCATCTGTTTCATATTGTTATTGATGTCATAAACATTTTCCGTAATGGAACCAGTGGCCTGTGTCATGGCCTGCATTGATCCCACAATACTATTGACTGAATCCGATGATTCGGAGGTCATCTGCTCCGTACTTGTAATGGCATCATTAAGCGATTCAGATGAGGACCGGATCTTTCCGATCGAGTTCTTAAGCACCTCACACAGTACATCCGAAGAAGACACCAGCTTATCAATCTCGCGAATACCGGATTTGGTATTTATCCTGATATTTGTATCACCGTTTGAAAGCTTCTCTACGCCTTCTGTAACAGTCTTAAGAGGCGATGTCATCTTTACCGAACCAAGCCATGCGATCACGGCAAACAGAGCAATACTCACAATACCTACGCCCGCTACCGTAAGTGTCAGTCTTCCCTCTCTTGAATTGATCTCCGAGGTGGGCTTGCAAGCAAGCACCATTCCTATGATCTTGGATCCGTCCTTAAGAGGCATATAATATGCGAATCTTTCTATACCGCCTATTTCTATGGAACGGGCAAAAAATTCCTCGCCCTTGCCCACCGGTTCCCATACTTCTCCGGGAGCAGTATAGCCCTTGGTTCCATCAATCGTAGAAATAATGCACACATTTCCCTTATATACCGCAAAATCTATTCCGGTATTATTCATAGAATCAATATATAAGGAATCATATTCCCTGAATCCGGCAGATTGTTCATCCTCAAGAAGCTCGGCCTGGTAATGCTCCACCAGTCCAAGTGAAGCGATACGCACTTCCTCTTTCATATTGTCTTCAAGATCATAGATCATGATCCATGATGTGATGATAAACAGGAGTATAACGACGAGCGTAAGAGGTGCTAGGGCATACATCAGAAGTATAGTACGCATGGATATCTTTCTATTCATGGCTTCATCCTCCTGTGACCTGGAGATCCGGCAGAGCAGCGGATATATGAATTGTTCTGAATAAAATTATCTTATATCATGAGGTTTAATTCAATAAAAAAACAATAAAAACGTTCGTTTATGATTAGCATTACCCGAAACCCTTATTATCCGTTTATCTTAATAAAGGCTGCAGATGAGGGATTTATCCTGCAGAAGGTACCCGAGCTTTCAGCCCCGTCACCACAGGAATAGACCTCCTCACCAAAAGGCTCTTCCGAACTGATCACCTGCACGGATGCGGTCGGATTGATGACCACAAGGATCTTCTCATCTCCAAAGCTCCTTATATATGCAAGAGGCTTTCCCTTTGCTCCGTCACATATAAATTCGATCTCTCCGAGATTTCCGAGAGCTTTTTCGCTGTTTCTTATCCTAATGAGTTTTTGAATCTCATGATATAAAGAAGCTTCATCCTCCATCTGCTTTTTTGCCGTGGGACGGTTTTCATCGGGATCCTGTGGTATATACAGTTTATCAGAAGGTGCTGTTGAAAAACCGGCATTATCAGTATCATCCCACTGCATAGGAGATCTGGATCCAGTCCTTCCGTACCCGCCTTCAACGGATGTCAGCCCCTCCACATAGTTCATTCCGATCTCATCACCGTAGTAGATATACGGTGCTCCCGGCATTGAAAGAAGAAATGCAAAAGCAAGTCTTCTGTTCTTCTCACTGATATGTCTTGCAAGCCTGTCCATATCATGATTGCCTGAAGGAATGCATATCAGTCCCTTTCTCTCGCTCTTTTCGTAATTCTCGATATACTTTGCGACAAATTCGGAGGCATCACCGTTTCCCTCAAAGAAAGGTGCATCGCATCTGAACAGATCGTTATAATGAGAAGGTCCGAAGTGAAGAAGGAAGTCCATATGGAATCCTCCCTGAAGACTCTTATCCGGCTCTCCCCATTCGGATACCATGGCTGCCTCAGGATATTCCTTATCGAGAAATGCTCTTATATCCTGCCAGAGAGCTATCGTTCCCTTACCATTTTCATCATTCTTAACAAGGGAGCCCGCCATATCGACACGGAATCCGTCACAGCCCTTTGAAAGCCAGAACCGCATTACATCCTTCATGGCCTCCCTTGTGGACAATGCACCTTCAGAATCCATAGGCTGCTGCCATGGACGGTCAGGCTTATAGAATCCGTAATTCAGTGCAGGCTGATGTGTAAAAAAGTTCACTACGCAGCTTCCGTCACGGTCCGAGATCCCTCTGAGTGAACCGTAGCCTGAGGGCTCTTCCCAGATACTGTCCGTCCAGATATATCTGTCTGTGTAATCATTTTTCCCAGCCTTCATGCTCTCAAGAAACCATGGATGCTTCCAGGATGTATGGCCCGGCACAAGGTCCAGTATCACGTGCATCCCCAGCTCATGCGCCTTTTCAAAAAGCCTTACAAGATCATCGTTGGTCCCATACCTTGGTACAACCTTGCAGTAATCTGCCACATCATACCCCGCATCGCCGAATGGTGAATCAAAACAGGGATTGAGCCATATGGCGCAGCATCCCAGTTCCTTTATGTATGACAGCTTTTCCGTAATACCATCAATATTACCGATACCGTCCCCGTCAGTATCCTTAAATGACTGCGGGTATATCTCATAGAAAACTGCGGTGTCAAGCCATTCGGGCCTCTTTGCCATATATACATCCTCCAAAAATTATCATTATTTGCGGTAAACAATGGAACCATTCAGGGAATATTGATCGTCACATCCCTTTTTGCCCCCGACAGATAAAACCTGTCAAACACTTCGTTTACATCATCAAGCTTTATAAAATCCCCAATTTCAGGTTCCATATCCTTCATAAGCATTCTGCCTGCGGTCTCGTTTAAGTGCGTTACGAAAAGCGATATTGCTGCTTTTCCCCCATTTCCGGAATCCGGAATATATTCCGTATCCTCCCTTACCGGTCTGAGGAATTCACTCACATTGCCATGCCTTGCATATCTTATGCTGCCCTGCCATGTATTGTGTACATTAGTCTCATCGCATCCGTAGATCCCAAGTTCCTCTTTTCCGCACTCATAGGGCAGAAAGCCGGCCCCGTGCCTTGTAACATATGTCCTTGTCACATAAACAGCTTCAGTCAGATCGAGTCCGTATTCAGACAGGATCCTGCAGGGATTGTACAAACCTGTCCTCGATGCCGTAACATGGGGAGCATATTCGGTATTCTCCGAATCCAGTAGCAGTCCCTGCCCCGATTCGAATATCACCTGATTCCTGCCATTTAAAAACGTGCCTGTATCTTCGCAGAGTGTCACATACTTCTCGGCATTTCTCTTCATACCATCCACGAAATTCGTGACAACGCTTTCGGATGACAGCATTTCGTACAGTTCCGCAGATTCCGTGGAATTACTGTATCCTTCAGTGATCCCGGCTTCTTCAAGGCGTTTCTGCTTATATTCTTTCCGTATACGCAATACATCCTTTACAAGTGCATCCTCATCCTTACAGAGAACATCCTTAACCGAAACCTTAAATCCCGCCCCGGTCCTAAGATCACATTCATTGATCCCCATCCCGCAGCTTCCGTGCCTTCTATCTCCTCTGGAAAGCTCCAGTAACATGTTGATAAGAATGTCGTCTATAAGTGTCACAGCTGTTTTCTTATCGCTGAATATCCCGGGGCATATACCGCTCAGCATGCGGAACTCTTCCATCTCCTCGCCGAGCTTATACAGATCCGGATAGTAACTGTCCGCCCAGAAGGTATCCGCTCCGCAAAAAGAGCCCGCCGAAAGCTGATGGAACACGAACCTTTTTCCTTCCGGTTCCACCGTATGCCCGGCCTGGGCTCCTCCGTTATGTTTGATGACAATGGTGTCAGAATCTTGTCTGCAGAAATGATCTGTGGCAAGCCCCTTACCCTCATCACCGAATCCTTTTCCGATTATTGCTATAATTCTCCGATCACTCAAAAGGACAATCCCTTCTCGCTCTTAAGCTTCAGATTCTTAAGAGCCTTGTTTACCAAAGGCTGCTTGAGTTCAGGCCACTGCTTCACCGCCTGTTCAAGCGTCATCCCGTTTGTCATCTGGATGGTGCTGATGATGATCTCGGGGATCGCACTTATCTCATCCGTTCTTATTACCATGGTATGTCCGGGAAGCATCTCCACGATCCCGGGTCCTCTGTAATATGTATCGCTCAGGAAAAGATGGAATACTTCAAATTTCTCCTCGGCTGCCTTAAGCATATCGGAAACCTTCATCTCAACCTTTTCTCCGAAAACCCTTTGATAATGATATTTAAGTGCCTCATATTCACTGTCATTACGGCAATCAGCATCATCTCCGATGGTGAAGATGAAGCCCTTTTTATTCCTCTTTTCATAATTATCAAGAGAAGTATGATATGCCGCAAAATACCAGAGCATACTGGGAACGACCCAGCCTCTTCCGCCGTTTTCCAGCCACAGATCAAGGAGCTGCTCCGCAATACGGATATCCGATTCAAACTGGGTTACCTGAAGCGGAGACTCATCATCCGCATCCCCGTAAGCCGCAAACATAAGGGCAGGATCCTTAACCGCATTGGTTGAATACAGCTTCATCATGGTCTCATTAAGAGCTTCCTTCGCAACCTGCTCTGCAAGATATCCCATGGAAGCAGTCACATCAAGTCCGATGATTATGGGAAGGGATTCGGGATGATCCTCTGAATCTCTTGCTTCTCTTTTCTGGATATACTTTGGATCGAATCTCTGGTCACATTTCCGGCTCTTGAATATTTCCTTCTCATTTTTGGCATTAGCAATATTTCTGCTGTTCTTAAGCTTGTTCCAATCAGATGCGTTATAACTTCCTCTTCCCATTTTCTCTCCTTATCAGCTCTTAAATCTTTAATTAAAAAAACTTTATCACAATACTTACCGTTTTATCAGATCATCATCAGCTCAGGTTATTGATCCCAAGCCCCTTAGCAAAGCGCCTTCCGCCGAATCCCTTATCTATGACATTATCCCATTTCTCAAAATCCGAATAGGCATCGGAAGCAGGCTTTTCATTAAGAAACTCCAGCATCATTTCAGGAGCTTCATTCTTATGTATACCAAGTATCCTCTCAGCGGTCTTACGAAGATCCATAAGATCCCTGACATCTTCTTCCTTTGCTTCGGCAATTCCGCTTCGCATAGCACTCTGCCAGTTTCCCATCAGCACGGCATGATGTATGAAGGGATTGATCCATACTGAATATTCGGAGATCCCGCCGTGAACAAGTTCGCTGTATTTAAGAACACAGCATATATTCTCAAGCCTTGATACCACCCATGCAGCATGCTCAGGAGCAAGGCTTCCGAACATGGACAGAGGGAATAGATTCTCAGATCTTGAGAAAGTCAGCATGACACCGCCGTCAGAAAGATCATATCTTCCGTTCAGTTTAGGAAAGCAATCTGCAAGTCCCTTTACATCCGCAGGCGGAAAAGACAATGTCTTAATGCTCCAAAGCACCTTGTCAGCATAGGATTTTTTATCGGCACCGTATACAAATATCGCATTATTCCTTGTCAGATATACGCATCCTGCCTCATCCTCATACGAATACAGGTATCTGAGATTTACAGGATCTCCTCCCGATGTCCCAAAGTGCGCTTCCTCGGCGTTTGACCAGAGTGCATCCTCATTATGTCCGCTCTCAGCCTTTTCGTCGTGAACTCCCTTCAGGAAATCCAGCATCTGCTTTCTGAAGGATCTGTACTGTATAAGATCACTGTCAGTAAAAAAGCTGTCCGATCCGCAGTAATCACATACCAGACTGCCGCTTGGATCAATCGACATCTCTCCGCCGCAATTCCTGCACTTAAAGCTTAGCATTCTCTGTCCTCCGAAACATGACAAGGTAAAGCCAACGTCACATTCTATTTAAACTTAACCGGTTTGTATTTTTCTATCCCTTCAACTATACCAAGATCGTAAAACTTCCTGAATATCTCCCGGATCTCTTCGGGAGTTGCACCACCATAAACCCAAGCATAAGCATGGAATCCCTCCTCTTTCTTATGAAATGCGTCAAGTTAATTCAGCTCAAGCGATATCTTCCCTGAGCTGTTCTCAAGCAGCTCCGTGATCCTTTCTTCTGCCATATCGATATGCCCCAGTCTTGTATATTCCCAGGTATTACTTCCGTAAAAAAGTACGATATTACTGCCGGCATAGAGCATGATATCTCCCGGACGCGTGGTAATACGTGAATCCTGTGCAGGAATATCGCTGCCTATATCACCTACGATCTCAAATCCTCCGTAAGGACCTGCAGTGATATCAAGAGGACACAATCCTTTAAGAGCATCTGTTGCTTCATTGTCCTCCCATGTAACCGGTACTGCTTCGCCATCAATGTATAAAGTCATGCTTTCCTCCTCCGAACCGGGATCATATTCCATTGAATTTTTGCAACTGACACTGAGGGTAACATCACGTTCGGGCATAACAAATGTGATAACATATCCGTGATCGTTATCATAACCCGTATGTATATCAACATCATGACTGAAAAAATGATAATCCGTATCTGTCGCTATCATGTCATAGTATACGGTAACTTCATCGCCGGGAGCATACACCGTTCTCTCAGCTGTAAAAAAAGCATCATCAAGTATCAGTCTGTATTTTCCATCCAATGACGCTTCATTATCCTCAGACAGTCTGCGACATATTTCAATAAAAGTATTTCGGGAATCCTGTGAAGCAAAAGAGTATTCCTGAATCTTTCCCTTATCACCATACCAATACAGATAAGTCCAGGGACCTGAGTCTCCGGAATCGGCAGATTCTGTTCTTTTTTTAACAGTTCCGCCTTTTATGCTTTCAAAGAAATCAGCCCAGACATCATCCGGTATCTCGAAATTTCCATACATGGTCCTGTCCGCCTCTGTTGCAGGACCGTACTCACCGTCTCTTTTTCTTTCGTCGTAGAAAAAATACTTCTTACCGTCTTCAATATAAAACCGGAATCTCAGATAATAAGCATTAAAATTTATATTTTCCTCTGTATAGTAAAAATCCGTGATATCGGCAGGCAATATATCCGTTCCGACCGTCTTCACACCTGAATTACGTATGGAATCAATTATGCCCATTTCCCCGGGATCCTCCTGATCATTTCCGCAGCCTGCAATCAGACCTGTCATGACCAGGCATGACATGATCAAAACCAAAACTCTTCTACCTAATCTTTTTAATCTGTTCATCATAACAATTCATTGTGATGCCAAAGCATATCCTACTTTTATATTCTATCACGTAGGAAATTTATGAAAAAGGGAGTTTTTCCGGAGTTAAATGCCAAAAAGTTCTTCCGGTAATTTTTTGAAAAAACAATACATACAGAAATAAAAAGTTGAGTTCAAAAATGTTATAATGTCAGTAGTGCTTGTTCACCATCAATCAAATCTTAGAGGTAAGGAGAATAAATATGGGACTTTTTGGAAATCTGTTTGAAAAAAAGAACTGTGATGTCTGCGGAGAAGAAATAAAGCTTCTCGGAAACCGCAAGCTCGAGGATGGCAACCTGTGTAAGAGCTGTGCGTCAAAGCTGTCTCCCTGGTTCGACGAAAGAAGACATTCAACCGTGGAACAGATCAAAGAGCAACTGGCTTACAGGGAAGCCAATCAGAGCAAGGTGAGTTCATTCCGTGGCAATCAGGTATACGGACAGGGAAGCCAGAGACTCTATGTAGATACAGCCGCAAGCAGATTTACCGTTGCAAGCGAAAAAGAGCTGTCAGGCGGAAATCCGGATATTCTTGATTTTTCACAGGCAAGATCCTGCGACCTTGATGTCAGGGAAAACAGGACTGAAGAAAAAAGGACAGTAGATGGAAAGAGCGTCAGCTACGTTCCTCCCAGATATAAGTATTCGTACGATTTCTATGTAACCATCGGAGTAAATAATCCTTACTTCGATGATATGAAGTTCAAGCTCAACAGTTTTTCCGTCGATACCGGCAATATCTGCATGACAAGCGGAGGAAACGCCGGATGGAGGCTGAATACCAATGCAAGCCTTCGCAACAACATGAACATCAACAAATATAATGATTGCATAAGCACAGGAGATCAGATCAAAAACATGATCTATGGCTGGATGGGATCAGGCATGCAGCAGGGATTTGCTCAGCCTCAGATGCAGGGCTATCCTCAGCAGAATATGCAGCAGGGATTTGCTCAGCCCCAGATGCAGGGCTATCCTCAGCAGAATATGCAGCAGGGATTTGCTCAACCTCAGATGCAGGGCTATCCTCAGCAGAATATGCAGCAGGGATTTGCTCAGCCTCAGATGCAGGGCTATCCTCAGCAGAATATGCAGCAGGGATTTGCCCAGCCCCAGATGCAGGCAGCAGCTCCTGCAGCAGCTATGGCAGGTGCGGCAGCGGCTGGCTCAGTAATGGCAGGTGCACAGATCACATGTCCCTTCTGTGATGCAACCATCACCCCCGTAAACGGAAAGTGCCCCGTTTGCGAAGCTGAACTGTAATACATATAATCCAATAATAAGACCCTGTGACAGGATAAAGCTCTGCACCGTCACAGGGTCTTTTTTTTTCAGGATTTGGATTTAGAAGCTCTGCAGTATCTTTCAATAAGGAAAAGGCAGGGATCAGCCTAATGTACTTATGATACTTCTTAAAATACTCTTATCCAGTTCATTCTTTCTGGAGATCACGTCATTTCTGTCCATTTGAGGATCACTTTCTTCCATCGGAGCTTTATCGTAAAGAAAGGATCTTATCTGGACAACTATCAGGGTTATGCCTATGAGTATCATTATTCCCGAGAGTATATTCATCGTTCCGGGGATAAGCCCCACAAAGCCTCCTGCGATAAATACAATACCTATAATGATATTGATCATCCTGTCTTTGGCCTTTTTCTCAGCCCGAGACTTATCAGTTTTCTCTGTAGAGAATTCATCCGTTCCGTCTTCGATTCCCCACAGAATATCCTTAAGTTCATCAAGCATTGCCGTAACATCCTCTCCCACGCCTTCAGTTTCATGGGCAGACCTTGCAGCCTTCATGATATATTCCTTATCATCTTTACCGGATGCAAAATAATAGCCTGCAGACAGTCTCCAGTCTCCGGGATTGATGCCTTTATATTCATCAAGCATCACCTTTGCTGCATCATAATTGCCTTTATCTATTTTCTCAAAGGCTGTTTTAAGTTTATCCTCAGGGATCATGTATTATCTCCATCTTATTTACTGCGATCTGCAATTCGTTCAGTTGAAAATATCTGCCTGCATCTCTATAGTATCAGCTGCAAGTTCCGTCCCTGATTTTCCGGATACAACAAACGGATCACCTTTTTCAAACTTAGTTGAGAAGACTGTATTAATGAACATCTCATAATAGTCAGGAAGCTTATATCCGAAAATATATACAGCCGCATCAAAACTGGCAGCAAGAGTTCTTTTTGCATCCTCAAGATACATCTCACTGTAAGCGTGGATCATCCGCAAGCCGGCAAATCCGGGATACCTCAATTTAGTTTATTTTACTCCGTCATCTTCTACTATTTCATAATAAAACACACTGACTTTGGAATCTTCGGTAAAACTGAGAGTGGCTCTGACTTCAACTGCATTTTCATAATCAGGCATCTGACTGCCTTCGAATATGTAGCCTGAAGGAGCTGTTAATACCACCCTTCCGTCAACAAATTCGAAACCGATAATATCGGTCCACACTATGTCTGTAAGCTCCTCTTCTCTGCTAAGTTTCATGGTCTCTCCGGTATGTCTGTCATAATTCATCGGAAGAATCTCAAAAACATGTACTTCCCGGGTTGCAGGGTAATAATGAAATCCTATATCCTCTTCAAGGATGGAGGAGAAATGATCGGAGGAATATTTTGTCATCTCATAACCGTCATCAGTTTTTTGTACAATGCAAAGTCCGTAAAGAGATATACCTGTACCGCTCCCTTCACACTCTGCAATTATATATTCTTCCTCTCCGTCTTCATCGACATCAAGCTTTTCTATTTTAGGGCCATAAACTCCCATGGTGATATCAACAGGGATCTCTATATCTCCGTCAACTATTTTAGCGGATCTGTTTTCGCTGTCGATACTCACATAAACAGAGCCATCCTCAGAATAGTACTCAGATGTGATACCGTCATTCGAAACCGAGTCAATGTTTTCCTGCTCATCTTCAGATTCCATATCGTTATCTGAAGCCTCTGCTTCCTGAACATCCGAAGCATCTGTCTGAGGAAGATCCGCTGATGCTGCTTCATCCCCCGGCTGATAGGTTGCGCCGGCTGCCTCATCATCTATGACAGCTACCGAACTGTCTTTTCCAAAAGTACATCCGCAAAGCATAACCGACATCAATGCTATTACAGTATATGTATAAAATCTTTTACACCTGATCATTCCGAAGGCCTCCATCATTTGTTAATAAATTGTATTATCTGCTATCATATGCCGAGTCTTATGATAACACATATTAAAATAATAACAGTCAATATATATGATCACAGAGCCGAACCTGCATTTTGCAGGGGCTGACTATTTTGTGGAAATATGCATATTGTGGTATAGTTTTTTTAAGTGTTTTCGGACCGGACATACCTTGTCCTGCCGGTAAATTCGGCAATTCCCGCATCGTGTCGTGGTACTTTCTCCGAAAATCTCCGAGAATAAATCGTGAAAGGAGGCGCAAATGGACCAGAAGAAAACAGGGCAATTTCTAAGATCACTTCGAAATGAGAAGCAGATGACTCAGGAACAGCTTGCTGAGCATTTTAATGTCACTTCCAGATCCGTATCCAGATGGGAAAACGGAAATAATCTGCCTGATATTTCACTGCTGGTTGAGATTGCCGATTTTTACGATGTTGATGTAAGGGAGATAATTGACGGAGAAAGGAAAAATGAAATGATGGACAAAGAGACCAGAGAGGTCGCCGAGCATATGGCGGTCTATGCAGGCACGGAAAAAAACAGACTATTAAAGTTTATACAGGTGATCGCAGTTATCGGACTTATAGCATCATTCATTGCGATCATTTTTCAGACGATCGGATTTGACGAATCAGTCAAAAGCTCAATATCACTTATAGCATCCATAGCCACTCTGATACTGATGTCGGTGATCACACTCTATGTAACCGGCATTCTGGAGAAGGCAGCCCATAATAAGGGTTTTATGAAGACTGTCAAGATCACATCCATTGTTCTCCTGGCTGCGGGGATAGTATATATGCTGAAGATGGTACTGACCTTCTGGCTGGCGATCATCCTTATGATCGTTCCGGGATTGTTTGAAAGAGTCAAGGTAGATACCGATATATCGAAATATAACGAATATATTCATCCCATACGCACCGAAAAGGAAATAGAAGATCACGGTTACGGCATCACAAACAGTGAAATGTTCGATATCTGGCCCGCAGCCATATCATCAGACATGAACATAACCGAATTCCAATATACCTACTATAATCCCTGGGATGCCATGTATGTCATATATATGACATCAGAATATGACAAGGACGCATACAAAATTGAATATGACAGACTATCGTCCTTAGGCATACAGGATTATATCGGCATGTACACCGTCACAGGAGAGCCCGAAGGATATGATATCATCTCAATGAGCTGTGACGGCTATCACGGATTCACATATGCCATGATACCTGAGAACGCTACGGATAATGATACCATCACCTATGTATCAATATGGTTCTGTAATTATTATCTGGAGCTTGATATTCATAAATATCTGCCGGATGAATATCTTCTTCCCGGATTTAACGCGGCCGATGACAATCCGTACGAGTTAGAGCAGCGAGCTCTGTTTGAATAAATAATAAAATGAAATAATGGACGGTTCAGGCATTCAAGGGATCAGCGAACACCGGAACCGTCCATACTTTTACTAATTAAATTTAAATATCTTCTGTGCTATCTTGTAGCACTCCACAGAAACCTTTCGTCCTCCCTTTCCGGGAAGGTTCATGGCATTTCCGGGAAGACCGCTTCTAAGGTAAGCCCACATATTCTTGTCACGCTCTTTTATATATGCCCAGAGCTTTGCTTTTTCAAGCAGGCTGTCTTCGGTATTTTTTTTGATCAGAAGTATCGAGGAGATCGTAGTCATGATCTCAAGATAATTCCGCATATATTTATATCTCTTCTTATCCTTAAGCGCTCTTGCTTTATTATCAACCAGGTAATCGATCATCAGATAATTTACCCTAAGCTGCTGATCGATCCTTGAGATCATGATCTCCTCGTTGACCGACTGATCCTCACGCCCTATGTAATATCTGTAGAAATTCACATCCAGATAATACATATTCTCAACATGAAGAAGAGGCGCAAATACATAATAATTGTCAACATAGAATGTATGCTCCGGAAGAACAAGTCCGGAATCCCTGAGCACCTGGGTCCTGTATATAGCCGAATGCATCAGGATATAATGGCCCTTTGAGAAATGATGGCAGTCAGACCAGCTGAATATCTCATCCTGAGGGAACATCCTGCGGTAATGGATCACTTTCTTGCGCTTTTCTCCCTCTTTCTCATATACATAATTGCTTATGAGAAGATCAAGCTTCTCACCGCACATTACAATCTCCTTGAGTTTTCCGAGGATCTTCGCATATGCGCTCTTCTTTACCCAGTCATCCGAATCCACAACTTTAAAAAAAAGACCTGTCGCATTCTGGATACCGGTATTAACAGCACCACCATGGCCTTTATTGGGCTGATCGATGGCGCGTACTATTCCGGGATATTTCTTCTCATACTCTTTGGCAATCTCAAGAGTATTGTCCTTGGTGGATCCGTCATTGATAACCAGTATCTCAACGTCATCCCCGCCGGGAAGAAGCGATTCTATCGCTCTGGACATATATGCCGCTGAGTTATAACAGGGTATTGCAATTGTAAGAAGCTTCATTTCCTGATCACAGGGCCTGCAGTGCCCTCTCCTTTTAATATTTCAAACATGTGTAAATAGCGAACTATGTATCACCCGGCCCATTCTCAGCCAGAGATGCATTGTTAAGTTTCCCGCCTTTATACGGAACCCTGGCTGACGGAACCTCTTCCGAAGCAGGGTCTGTATGTACGGACTGATCGTCGAAAAAAATCTGTGCACCGAAGGCTTTGAGTATCTCCTTTTTTTCTACGCCGCCGAGAAAGAATGCTTCATCAAGGCGTACGTTCCAGCTTCTGAGAGTCTTGATGACCCTTTCATGCGCAGGTGCACTTCTTGCAGTAACAAGAGCAGTACGTATCGGACATTCATCGACACCGTACATATTTCTGATCCAGGTCAGCTTTTTCAAAAATCCCGCAAAAGGTCCTTCATTCAGGGGATTATCAGCATTGATCTCTTCATTTTCCTCAAAAGCCTTAAGCCCTTTCTCCTGGTAGATTGCTTCGGAGGCATCGTCAAAAAGTACCGCATCGCCATCAAAAGCGATCCTGATCGAGCCGTCGGTCGCACCCGGATATGAATGATCGGTAAGGATCATGCCGGCTGCAATTCCGCTGTTTATGGCATTCTGAACATCATCCTCGTATGCGGAAAGAAACAGATCCGTCTTGAATGCCTGAAGATACGGAGAAAGCGAGGATCCGCTTGCAAGCACAGCTCGGGTTATCTTAAGTCCGTAATGCTTAATGGAATTGAATACCCGAAGAGAAGTATTGGTAGAATTTCTGGACATTATTATGACCTCTACCAGAGGATTCTCCGGGTTTTTATCATTAAGAGCAAGAAGACTCTTTATAAGAGAAAAACCGGGGCCCGGTGAGAGTATGTCCTTCTCATGTTCGAACTGATAGGACTGATAAGCATCAAGGCCTTCCTTTTCAAATATCTCGTTTTCTTTTGTAAGATCAAAAAGAGCTCTTGATGAAACTCCGATGACCATTTTGTCTTCAAGTTTATATGGCATATGCCCTCCTTCGAAACCGGTACGGTCCTGCCGTCAGCTTCCGGGGGTCAATGGGATCATCAGTTCCTGAGCCTGTCTCCTTCATACTTGCCAAGTATCAGAAGTGATTCCCTAAGCGACAGATACTTTGTACGTATATCTCCATCGGGAAGATCCACCCCTACGGCAGTGGACATAGTCAGGAGCATCTCGTCCGTAAGCCTGTGATTAAGTGAAGCAAGTATATGAAGCCTTTCCGCGGAACTCTTCGCATCCAGAAATTCTTCCACCTCAGGGTCAAGTCCCTCGATTGAAGCTTTTTTCTGAGTACCGGATACCACACCCGGCCGTGAGGTTGAAGCACTTGCGGCAGGTACTGTCTTTGCACTGCCGGCACCATCTTCGAAAACCTTCTCGAATCTCATTTCCTGAGTGGCGTCAGGGTATTTAACCCTGTCTACGGGTGACAGAAAATTAACGACCGGTCTTGCCCATACCTTGGAAGGATCATCCTCTGATCTGTATATCACGAGTCCCTCCTCGGTTTCGGTATGCTGTGCGATGGTAACGATCCTGTACAGACCGCCCTTGAAATGTTTATAAAGTTCTCCCGCTACAGGCTGAGCCATATTATCTCCTTTTCATAAAACAACTGATAGATATTATAACCCAAAAACCTGTAAAAATATACATCCTTACATCCGTGAAGATCCGGATGCAGCATTTTATGTATTCAGTGACTGATAATTTGCAAAAGGCTTACCCGGTACAGTCTTCAGGTGAATTCTATAAAAATACTGCATCTGTCATCTTCAAAACCCATTTCCTCCAGTTTTGTTATTATCTCCTCCTTTCTCTCCGTGCTGATATCCTCAAATCTTCTGTGGTGAATACGCAATGTATATGTCCTCATCAGCTCACTGTCCGTCACATGGGTCAGTGTAACACCGGGATCACTGTATCCGATCTCTCCAAGATACGACCTTACACTGCTGATATACTCCGATTCCGCAGGTGCATAGTATTCGTTCCAGATACTGTTATCGTCTCCGTCCGAACTCCTTACGGTTAATGCAAAAAGAAAAAAAGCTCCTGCGATCAATACTCCCGTGATGATTCCAAGTATCACAAATTCCATCCTGAATACTTTTTTTATCATCTTCATATTCGTCCTCCTCTGTACTGATGTATGATCTTACGTGATCGTCTGCATATTTTTGTCTTGGTGAGAAATTCGGAGCCCGGCCTTATTTCCGGACTCTCTTTTTTTTTTACATTTATGATCATACATTCAGGAATGTGTAAAATTTTCCACATAAAAAGAACCGGCTTAAAAAGCCGGTTCCGTTAATCATATTGTTAATCATATGAACTTCTGCAACCCCGGATCGGTTTCGAAGATATTATCTTGAATTGGGCTTTATATCCCCCGTTTTGGGAATATCCGCATCCTTTTGTATCGGAGGCATCAGATAAGCGGTCACCCTGTTCCTTCCGCCTTCCTTGGATGCATATACACCCGCATCCGCATATTTAAAGGCATCAGAGAAGGTTGTTGGATAAGTGGCACTCACTATACCGCAGCTGAATGTAACGCTTCTGTCGGTGAACTTATATTTGATCTTTCCGAACTTTTCTCTCAGATCATCCATGAACTTGATATGTTCATGATAATCACCGCCGTCAAATACAAAGATGA
>CAMNAQ010000042.1 GCA_946531495.1 uncultured Lachnospiraceae bacterium
ACTGTTCCGGGTGCCTGTATGATTTGTTGAGATTGTAAGCAAGATCGATAGCGGAGTTGTAGAGACCTGTAGGATCGGAATCGTTTCTCCTGAAGTATCTCTCCATGAAAACCTTGGTCTGGACTTCATCGAGAATTGAGAACTTGGCATATTGCGGGATGTTCTCCTGTAGCATCTTAAGGCAGAATGAATCGATGGTTCCGATATACATTCCTGCAAAGCCTACCGTGTTGCCGAGGTAATCCTCACCAGCTTTATAAATCCTTGCTTTCATCTCAGCTGCCGCCTTGCGTGTGAAGGTGATCGCAACGATGTTTTCGGGCTTTACTCCGGAAGCAATAAGATTGATGATACGCAGGGTAATGGTTTTGGTTTTGCCCGCGCCTGCACAGGCAATGATCTCAAGATTCTGATCAAGCGTCTTTACTGCTTCCTTCTGTGAATCAGTAAGGCCTTCTAGCATTTTATCAATGTTAAATTCATTAACGGATGCTGTCATGAGTATCTCCTGTTATCAAGTCATTACATATTTAAGTTTATCCCTTTTTACGATGATATTCCATAAATATGTTAATGGGTATATAGTTAATGCTTGAGGGATATTTTATGAAAACAGTCAGAGTAGTCGCTGCAATAATCTGCGACAGTATGAAGAATACGACGAAGATTTTTTCCACGGCACGTGGATACGGAGAATTCGAAGGAAAGTGGGAATTCCCCGGGGGCAAGATAGAAGAGGGAGAGACTCCTCAGGATGCCTTGAAGCGTGAGATAAGGGAAGAACTTGCCACTGAGATAGAGGTTGGGGATCTTATCGATACGATAGAATATGATTATCCGACTTTTCACCTGTCGATGCAGTGCTTCTGGGCTGAAGTGGTTTCGGGGCATCTCGAACTGAAGGAAGCCGAGGATGCCAGGTGGCTTACTGCTGAGACCATCGACAGTGTTGAGTGGCTTCCGGCTGACAGAGCTCTGCTGCAGAAGCTCAAGGAAGCGATGAAATGATCATAACTGATAAGCGCCTGCGTGTGCAGGCGTTTTCTTATGCAAGTAATAGGAGTGATCTATAAACCTGAATAGGATTTCGATATTATACAGCACATTATACCCATCATAAGATAAATAAAGCTCTTGAGTTCCATGTCACGAATCCATGTAATTGGACAGCGTAAAAAGACAGGGCATTACATTATCGGATGTTCTTGGAGAGGCAGATACAACACAAAGCCTGTGATCTAGTCGCTGTCAGTGAGCTTCTCGGTACTAAACTGAAGCTGTTTGACTGTGCGATTTAGGATCTCAGGCAAAGTTTGCTTGGCGGGATTTCTTGTTATAAACCCTTATTCGGATATATAATCATGCCATGTCATGTTAGTTTTGGTGTCACACGTCTGTGAGGGATGGGATGATGAGATATATCAGTTTATTATTATCTGTGACGGTCCTGGTTCTGTCCGTATGCCTGCTCTGTTCATGCAGCGGTAACAGGGATGGAGATATAGCGGGTATCCGTGCGATACCTAAGGAGTTTATCGATGCACTTTATCATATCGATGAGGATGCAGCGGATGAGTGTTGTCCCGGTTTTGATCTGAGAGACTGGGAGGAATACAGCGATGCTCACAAGGATATGATAAGGCATGTGGTGTCATTTGCTGAGATAACAGAGATGGGGGAACCTGTCTTCTATGATGATCAAGGCTTCGCTACAATGGATGTGACTGTTTCCTATCTTCCTCTGGACGGTTACTACAGATCACTTGATACATACTATATGACCATAGAAGAGATCAGGGATTCCCTCGATGATTATGATGACAGAAAAGAGAAGACCATCGATCTTGAGTTTGAATATGATGAAGGTGAGGGATGCTGGTATCTTGCAGGCAATTCAGCGCGTAAGTTATACAGACTCTTTAACACTGATTCGGTTGTAAGACTTATGATAGTGGACTACTCCAACAAGGATGCCAAAGCTCTGTTTGAGGAGTATCTGAGAAGCATAACCGAAGCGAGGGATGTATCTTCTCTTCCTGGTGACATCGATGTCAGTGAATACCGGTACTATGATGATTCGCTTTACCTGGGTCAGACGGACAGAACTGATGATGCGGTTGCCAGGTTCATTGCAGCATACATGGATTATGTTCTTTCACATGACTATGAACTTTGGGATGATCATGCTTATTCATACGAACTGTATGGCAGTGCTCCCTCTGCGGATGAACTGATGAAGGCACTTACATCCGATGAGTATTACATACAATACCATGCCAACCTGATCAGGTATGCGGAACTTGGAATGCCTATTGATGACATGGCGGATGTCCAGAACGCACTTATCTATGACACGCTTGCTGAGGCAGTGCCGCAGTGCAGTCCTGAGGAATATTATCTATACGGCAGCGTTTCTCCTTATGCAGGTGGAGATAATGAGTGCCACCTGTACGGTGAACTGATCAATTTCCCTTATGGTATCAATAATTCATATGAAATAACTGAAGATGATTACTACAGATATATCTATTCTGCCATTGATCTTCTGTATGATAACGGCGAGATAGATGATGAACAGTATGAGAGTCTGACGGAATCCGTAGTGCCTATGGAGGAAGCGTTTTATACCGACGTAACTGTCAGCTCTTCAGGACATACCAATCAGGCTGTGAATACCTGTGAATATGTTCCTTCCTGGGATGATCCGGATGACCCTGTCATCGTCTATGCGCAGTCGGATGTGGATGAGAACGGCATATGGATGTTCTATTCAAAGGGGCCCGGATGGCTTCATACGGCGGGATACTGTTTTGATGAGGATGGTATATGGATCGATAATTATTTTGACAGACTGTTCTATCCCGGCAATGAAGTGATAGTGGACTGGTGGCTGGATGATGATCTTATCGTGGATACTCAGATTATCACAGTTCCCGGGCTGACCAATGAGATAGAGGTCTTTCTTCCTGTGGATGAACTTCCGGAGCATTTTTACTACGAGATGCGCCTCTGGGAAGCTGACCACAGTCATGTAATATCCTATGTGACACTTACCAGATGAAGCAGCTGAGCGAAAGCTCTTGCAGTCCTGATATCAGGTTCTTTAAAGTGTCCGCCCCTGTTCCATTCAAGGATGCAGGGGATGTTCCGTGCGCTCAGCAGACTGTGGCACTCCCTTATCCTGTCACCGACCGTTCGCATGACTGGATTTTTGGTCATTTCCTCTTTATCGCCGAGGCTCAGGTACACACCTT
Organism: uncultured Lachnospiraceae bacterium; assembly: GCA_946531495.1. Classification (GTDB taxonomy): domain Bacteria; phylum Bacillota; class Clostridia; order Lachnospirales; family Lachnospiraceae; genus AC2028. Next base: position 3,255 of record CAMNAQ010000042.1, read on the forward strand.
CTGTCATGATTTCGTGATCTTCAAGGTACTGCGTAAATCCCGGAAACCATACCGAAGGAGAAGCTGCTGCTATTCCCGCAAAAATATCCGTCTGAAGGGTTGCCCACAGGGAAAAGAGACCTGCCAGTGAGTAGCCTCCCAGGAAATATTTTTTTTCATTATCAGTACAGAACTTTAAAATTCCGGAAAGTGTATCTGCGGCTCCGTCTCCGAAAGCCTCATTTCCGAAAACAGCCGGAGCCTTCCAGGGTGACAGGTCCCGGTTCCAGTCCTTTACCGTATATCCGATGAATCTGAAGTCTGTATCTGACATATCCTTTATCAGGGCAACCTCATCCGCAAGGCTTTCCTGTTCATGGTCGCCTGTCGGCTGGATCAGGATTATGTCCGCATCGGGATTTCCGTATTCTATTATGTTATCCATATCCTGCTTCATCGTCTTCTTTCGTGATATCTCCTGTCTGACTCTCTGCCGGTGGCTGATCTCGTCCCGTTCATTATATCATCTGTCCTTAAGTCTGACGGGGCTTGTTTTCACATGGACAGGTATGTGGAAGATTGCTGTTTACATCTGATGTGAAAAAAGGTGTATGATTATCCGAAAAAACATGTCAGGAGAAATGGAATGTTTCATAATGCCAAAAACGGATGCGCCGTGTTTGACGGTGTGAAGATGGATTATATAAGGTTCGGTACCGGAAAGCAGAATGCCATAATACTTCCGGGAGTGGGAGACGGGCTCAGGACTGTTAAGGGGCTGGCTGTGCCCTTCGCCATTCTTTACAGTAAGTTTGCTAAGGATTTTACGGTATATGCCTTCAGCAGAAGGCGTGATATCCCGGACGGGATGACTGCAAGGGAGATGGCGGGAGACCTTGCAAAGGCTCTGGACAGTCTCGGGCTTGATAAGGTGGACGCCCTGGGAGTGTCCCAGGGCGGGATGATCACACAGTGGCTTGCCATCGACTATCCGGAGAAGGTTGAAAAGCTGGTGCTCGCCGTTACCGTCAGCAGGCCCAATGAGACTCTTACAGATGTCCTTAACAGATGGATAGGGATGGCTGAGAGGGGAGATTACAGGGCTATCATGACTGATACGGCGCAGCGGGCGTATTCCGGAGAGCGCTTTAAGTCCGGAAAAGAGCACATGATGCTTGGAAATCTGGGGCATACCAAGAGCTTCGACAGGTTCATAACCCTTGCCTCCTCCGGACTTACGCACAATTCCTATGATGAGCTCCACAGGATAAGTGCCCCGACACTTGTCATAGGCGGAAGACAGGACCGGATAGTTAACGGAATGGCATCCGAGGAGATTGCCTCACAGATACCTGACTGCAGCCTGTATATGTATGAGGACCTGGGTCATGGTCTGTATGAGGAAGCCCCTGATTTCCTTGACAGGGTGGCGGAGTTTTTTCTCGGAAAATGAGTTTTCGCAATTTATGACCCACAGATGTCAACATTTGAGTTTATTGTTTTTTGGCGATGTGATAAAATCGTTTTCGTAGGCCCCTATAAAGGGGAAAAATGTGCAGGAGGTACAATATGATCAATATTCCTAAAGTAAAAGTCGGAATCGTGGCAGTAAGCCGCGATTGCTTCCCTGAGTCACTTGCAGTAAACCGCCGCAAGGCTCTTGTTGAAGCTTATACCAAGAAGTATGATGCAGCTGACATCTACGAGTGCCCTATCTGCATCGTTGAGAGTGAGATCGACATGGTCAATGCTCTTGAGGATGTTAAGAAGGCAGGATGTGAAGCTCTTTGTGTATATCTCGGAAACTTCGGTCCCGAGATCTCCGAGACTCTTCTTGCCAAGCACTTCGAAGGACCCAAGATGTTCTGTGCTGCAGCTGAAGAGAGCCAGAACGATCTTCAGGACGGCAGAGGAGATGCTTATTGCGGAATGCTCAATGCGAGCTACAATCTCCGCCTGAGAAGTGTTAAGGCTTATATTCCCGAGTATCCCGTAGGAAATGCAGAGGATTGTGCCGACATGATCCACGATTTCCTTCCTATTGCCAATGCAATCTATGCTCTTAATAACCTTAAGATCATATCTTTCGGTCCCAGACCCAACAACTTCCTTGCTTGTAACGCTCCTATCCAGCAGCTTTACAACATGGGAATCGAGATCGAGGAGAATTCCGAGCTTGACCTCTTCGAGAGCTTCCAGAAGCACGAGGGTGACGAGAGGATCCCTGCTAAGGTTAAGGAAATGGAGGATGAACTCGGCGCAGGAAACAAGAAGCCCGAGATCCTTTCCAAGCTTGCTCAGTATGAGCTTACTCTCCTTGACTGGGTTGAGGCTCATAAGGGATACAGAAAGTATGTTGCCATTGCAGGAAAGTGCTGGCCTGCATTCCAGACCATGTTCAAGTTCGTTCCCTGCTATGTAAACAGCCGTCTTACCGGAATGGGAATCCCCGTATCATGTGAGGTTGATATCTACGGATGTCTCTCCGAGTTCATCGGACAGGTCGTTTCTAACGATATCGTTACTCTCCTTGATATCAATAACTCCGTTCCCAAGGATATGTACAATGAGTCCATCAAGGGCAAGTTCGATTATGAGCTTACCGATACCTTCATGGGCTTCCACTGCGGAAATACCTGCACCAAGAAGCTTTGCAACTATGAGATGAAGTATCAGAAGATCATGGCTCGTGCACTTCCTATCGAGGTTACTAACGGAACTCTCGAAGGAGATATCGCTCCCGGCAACATCACCTTCTTCAGACTTCAGTCCACCTCCGACAACAAGCTTAAGGCTTATGTTGCAGAGGGTGAGGTTCTTCCCGTTGCTACCAAGTCCTTCGGCGGAATCGGCGTATTCGCCATCAAGGAAATGGGCCGCTTCTATCGCCACGTGCTCATTGAGAACAGCTTCCCTCATCACGGCGCTGTTACATTCGCACACAACGGAAAGGCTCTTTACGAAGTATTCAAGTATCTCGGAGTTGAGAACCTTGGCTACAACCAGCCCAAGTCACTTCCTTATCCCACTGAGAATCCTTTCAAGTGATTGATGGGGATGATTGATCGGTAATCTGCAGCCCGTTCGGACAATAGTCCGAACGGGCTGTTTTTTATTGTGTGATACCCGGTTTTAATGTTAAAATGATAGGTAATATGTGTATCGGAGTAAGTAAATGGCTGAGCTTAGTGCAAAACCTGTTTCTTTAAAATGTAAGATCTGCGGAGGAGACCTGGTAAACGATTACCTGGCCGGTGCCTGCAGGTGCGAAAACTGCGGTAACAGATGGAACCTTTCCGATCTGGTGCCGAATTTTAAGGATTATCAAAGGGTTATCGAAAAATTGAACAGGGCATCGGAAATGCTTAACAGCGCTGATGATCCTTCCGAAGCGGGTCAGGCACTTCTTATGTATAAAAGCGCTGCTGCGGACTGTATGGATCATACAGACGTTATCGGCGCTGATCTCATGAAACTCTGTAAGGAGGGCCAGGATAAGGCCGCAGTCATGAAGCATTACACATCCGGAAGGTCCTATATGGAGAAGGGCAACTGCAGAAAGGCCATCTCCGAGTTCGGGAAGATCCCCGGATTTAAGGATGCTGACAGCCTTATGGAGCAGTGCAGTAAGCAGGCACTTATCGAGAAGAAAAAGCGTATCCCCTATGCGGTGGTAATAGGAATGATCATTCCTGCCGTGCTTGCCATCGTTCTCAAAGAGAAAGCAGGTCTTCCGCTTGCTGCCTGCATTCCTGTCTTTATCATATTGTCAGCGGGACTCGGATTTGTGGTTTATCTTGAGAATGTATGGTCCGTTATCGTGGAGATCCTTTCGTTCTTATCTGCGGTACCGCTTATTTTGTTTGTTATACTGGCATACGGTTTTCATATGAGTGTGGGGCTATCTGCGGGCATTGCCGTGGGTGTACCCTTGGGAATACTTATCTTAATGGCTGTTTTGGCAGAAAGGAAATAACATGGAACTTATTAGCGTAATTAAGTACGAGGGTAGTAATGAGGTCCTTGCTCATAAGCATCCCAAAGAGGATTTCAACTTCGGATCACAGCTGATCGTTCATGAGACTCAGGAAGCGCTCTTTTTCCGTGACGGGCGTGTCTATAATATTTTCCGTTCGGGAAGATATACTCTTGAGACAATGAACTTTCCTATTCTGAAGGATCTGATCAAGCTCGGGACGGGCGGAGAGAATATTTTCCATGCCGAAGTATATTTCATCAATATGGTCACCCAGATGGGTATCAAGTGGGGAACCGACAGTAAAGTCAGACTTTTTGATCCGGCATCGGGGCTTCATATTGAGATCGGGGCAAGCGGAAGTTTTAATCTTAAGGTAAGCGATTCCGGCAAGCTTATCCTGAAACTGGTCGGAACAAATGATGGACTTCTCGGAAGCGATATAGTCGGAAGCGGTGATGACGGCGGACTGTCTTACGGAACCGGTAAATTCAGGGCTCTTGTAATGAACAAGGTCAAGTCGGATATCGCAAGATTTATCAAAGAACAGAACATCAATATTCTTGAGATCGATTCATATCTCGGAGGATTGTCGGAAGCACTTCGCGTTGACATCAATGAGACACTGGATGAATACGGTCTCTATATGCCGGAGTTCTATGTTACAAGCATAACTCTTCCGGATGATGATCCCAATTTTATAAGACTTCGTCAGCAGTTTGCGGATAAGACTCTTAAGGTTCGCGATGAGGAGATAAAAAAGGCGGAGGCCGAAGCTGCAAGAGAGAGAAAGGTATTCGAAGCACAGACCAATGCACAGCTCCAGATGGTCGGCGCACAGGGAGAAGCAGAGGCTCTCAGGATCAAGGCTCAGGCAGAAGCGGATGCATATAAGATGCAGGCGGAAGCGGAAGCTGTCGAGATGAAGATGAAGGGATATACCTATCAGCAGGAGACCGCAAGAGAGGTTGGCTTAGAGGCAATGAAGAATGGTATCACCGGCGGATCCGGTTCGGCCGGCGGAGCGGGTATCGGAGATATCGCAGGCCTGGGAGTTACTCTGGGAGCGATGGGCGGAGTTATCAATATGACCAAGGATGCCCTGAATCCCATTATGGGAACCTCTGCGCAGGTTGGCCAGGGCTTTGGCGATGTGATAGTCGGTCAGACATCATCCCCCGTTGTGAGCGCATGGAACTGTCCTAATTGCGGAAAGACCGGCATCACCAGTAAGTTCTGTCCCGATTGCGGAACCAGGGGTGCGGAATAAGAACTTGATGATCTGAGAACTTAATGATCCGGGATCTTAACGATCTAAAAAATTAATGATCCGATAATTTAATGATCTGAATTTAAAAGAGCTGCCGCTTTGGAACAAAAGCGGCAGCTCTTAATATTTTATCTCTTTAAGAATAAAGTGGAGATAAGGGTGTTTTTTCCGGCTCAGACTTTGTATTTTCCGACCATGTTACCGAGTCCGTCGGAGTGATCTTTGATGGTGTCTGCCTTTTCGGAGACGCTGTCAATGATTCCGGATATTTCTTCGCAGGCAGATGCGGTTACCTCGGCAGAGCTTGCATTTTCCGAGGATATGGAAGAGAGGGATTCGATCGTGCCGTTGAGCATGTTGCAGGCTTCGCTTATTCCGTCCACATTTGTCCTGATGATGCCGAAGTTTTCCTTGGTCCTGTCTATGTTATCAAACAGAACGGAAAGAGACTCCTTGGAACTGGTGCTTGTGGCTTCCTGATGGGACATCACCGCATTGAGCTTTGTCACAAGCTGTATGGTTTTATCCGTCTGGGATTTCAATTCATCCATCATACTCTTGATAGAGGTTGAGGATTCATTGGACTGTACCGCAAGCTTTCCTATCTCATCGGCAACAACCGCAAATCCTCTTCCTGCCTCACCTGCTCTTGCGGCCTCGATGGAGGCGTTGAGTGAAAGGAGATTTGTCTGGTTTGCAATGGAATTGATGGAATCGGCGGCATCGGTAACCTGCTCGACATAGCTTCCGACTCCGCTCATTTCCTTTGTTACCTGCTCGAGCTCCTTCATCGATTCATGGATCGAAGCTATCAGATCGTCGAAGCTTTTGGCGACAAGACTTGAATTATCGGTCATGCTCTTTGTATATTTCTCAGCTTCATCGACTGTTTCGGTCATCTCTCCGAGCCTGCCCACTATCATCCTGACATTGTCCGAAGCGGTGGTAACATCCTCGGATTGCTGGAGAGCACCTGTGGATACACCCGATATGGCTTCGGACAGCCCTCTCATTGTATCCGTTGCACGATCTGCGATCAGTGACAGCTCCCCTGATGCGGATATTGAATCGGATACATTGTTTTTTACTCCGGATACGATATCACGTATCTGGTCGACGAATGTATTCATATTTCCGGAGATGGTTTCGAACTCATCTCCGCTGGATATTTCTATTTTCTTGGTAAGATCTCCGGAGCCGTCAGCTAAGTCGCTGAGCTTGTCATTCAGGGTCCGGAATCCTTTATTGATCTTTGCCGTAAGCAGCAGAATCGCCACAATGCTTACCGCAAGGAGTATTATTGACAGAATGATGACGGTTCTGATCAGATGCTTTACCTGGGTGTCATACCAGTCGGCACTGAAGTCAACTCCGACGATCCCGACAATTTTACCTGATGACCCGAATACCGGGCTGTATGCACTGTAATGACTTCCCCATTCATCCGTATAGGGTTTGTCGTCTACCGCAGCTGTTCCTCTTCCTGCGATTATCAGGGCATCGGTTGTTTCTACAAGGTCACCCCAGTCTGCCGGTTCCTCGGGATCTGCATCAACCGTGAAGACAAAGCTTTCACTACCGGACTGTTCCATGCAGTAGATATACTCAAGATCGGTGTTTTCACGGAAAATATTCAGACTGTCCAGAACATCGTTATACGGATCCGTTTCCTGATCTCCGTCTTCAAGAGCTTCCAGCTCATCTCCGTCGATGCTGGCTGAAGCAGCGTTTGCGATATCGATCATTCTCTGTTTGACGAGGACGACCATTGTGGATTCTGACATTACCGTGAGTGTGGTTCCGAGAACGATCGTGGTGACTAAAAGGATTGCTACGTTGATCAAAAGAATCTGCAGTGTAAGGCTTAGCTTTCGAACCTTCATAATTATTCCCTCCGGCTCATATGAAAGAAAAGAAGTGTATTAATAAATACGCAGATATTTTATCAAAAATGCAGGGCAGAATTAAATACTATATCAGAATATTTTATTGTTGTATGCATAGGTAAAAAATGGTAGAATATGCGCGATTTGGTCTGAAAAAACGCGGAGGCAGGGCAACCTGCCCGTACAGACTTCAGGTGCGCTGAATGGCAGAACCCGCGGGGAGGCATGTTGGAAATGCTAAGGCCTGATCTGGGAGATAAGAAATGAGTAATTCCACTACTGCCCCGGAGCCTATAATCGAGCTTCGGAATGTCACAAGGAGGTTTGATGACAACGGATTCATAGCCGTAAACGATTTTAATCTTACGGTTGAAAGAGGCGAATTTGTCACATTCCTCGGACCCTCAGGTTGCGGCAAGACCACAACTCTCAGGATGATCGCAGGCTTTGACAGGCCCACAAGCGGTCAGATCCTTCTCGGAGGCAAGGATATATCAAAGCTTCCACCTAACAAGCGCCCCGTTAATACGGTTTTCCAGCGCTATGCACTTTTTACCCACATGAACATCTATGACAATATCGCCTTTGGTCTCAAGCTTAAGAAAATGGACCGTAAGGAGATAGACAAGAAGGTGAAGCACGTTCTCGAGATGGTAGATCTTGAGGGCTTTGAGGAGCGCAGCGTCGCCACACTGTCCGGCGGACAGCAGCAGCGTATAGCAATAGCACGTGCTCTTGTAAATGAGCCCGAGATACTGCTTCTGGATGAGCCTCTCGGAGCACTCGATCTCAAGATGAGAAAAGAAATGCAGATCGAGCTGAAGGCCATGCATGACAGGCTTGGCATCACCTTTATATATGTAACTCATGATCAGGAAGAAGCTTTGACCATGTCCGATAAGATCGTCGTAATGAACGGTGGACAGATACAGCAGATCGGAAAGCCCGAAGATATCTACAATGAGCCTACAAATGCTTTTGTTGCAGACTTTATCGGTGAAAGCAATATTTTCAAAGGTATTATGACCGGAGTCAGAAAGGTCAGATTCTGCGGAGGCGAATTTGAGTGTATGGATGATGTTCCGGAGGGAACCCAGATAGATGCGGTTGTAAGACCCGAGGATGTTATCATAACCGAGCCTTCAAAGGGGACTGTAAAGGGCGTGGTCACCGGCGTTGTATTTAAAGGTATCCATTACGAGATAACCGTCGAGAGCGGCAAGTATGAGATGGTGATCCAGTCCACCAAGGCACCCGGAGTCGGTGAAGAGATCGGAATGTGCCTTGAGCCTGACGGGATACATATCATGATCGCGGAAGATCATACAACCAGATTCGATGCTGATGTCAACGAAGACTACAGTCTGGAATATAACGGCAAGCCCATTGATGCGGATATTACAAAGATCGTTAAGGGCTCTGCTCTTAAGGAAGGCGTTCTCAGGGATTCTTCCGGTGAGACCATCAGACCCGATAATCTTAAGATCCATGTGTCCATTGAGCCCACCGATATAGAGATGACTGATGATACCGAAAAGGGACTTACCAGCGGTGAGATCATCAACCTCATATATAAGGGCGACCACTACAGCTATGTTGTAAGAACAGCCAACGGTCATGATCTTATAGTCGATGATGAATATCTCTGGAACCTTGGAGATATGGTCGGACTTATAATGCCTTCCGACAAAATGAACTTTACACTTGCAAAATAAACAGGAGACGGATTATGAAAGGAATGTTTCAGAGGAAATACCTCGGTATTCCCTATGCGCTGTATCTCCTGGTATTTGTTGTACTTCCGCTTGTGGTGATAGTGACCTATGCTTTCACGGATTCAGACGGAAAGCCGGGGATCGGCAATTTTCTTAATTTTTTTACAGATCCTAATACACTGGGTACTCTTGTGTATTCACTTGTCATTGCTTCTGTTACGACCATGGTATGTCTTGCGATAGCATATCCGACGGCATACTTCCTTGCAATGAGCAGTATCAGATCCAAGGGCGCGATAATCATGCTGATGATCATGCCTATGTGGATCAATTTCACTCTTCGTATCACAGCTCTTAAGGAGCTTCTTACAATGATCGAAGGAAATCTTGCCCGTTATCCTTTCATGAACTCGGTGATAGGCATGACATATGATTTCCTTCCCTTTATGATCCTTCCTATCTATAACCAGATATCAAGGATCGACAAGAGTCTTATCGAGGCGGCTTCGGATCTCGGAGCGGACAGAGCACAGGCCTTCCTCAGAGTGCTGCTGCCTCTTTCGATGCCCGGAGTCATCAGCGGAATATCCATGGTATTTCTTCCCGCAATGACAAACTATGTTGTTCTCGATATGCTCTATAACAGTACATATATAATGGGAAGTCTCATCGGAAGCTACTTCTCGGCATATGACTGGCACGGAGGATCAACGATCTCTCTGATCCTTCTTATCATGATATGTCTGTTTACTCTCTTCGCCGGCAATGACGACGAAGGAACAGTGAGAGGAGGTTCGATATTATGAGAAAAAATTCTATCGCTGCGCCTCTTGTCATACTCATCGTGCTTTTGCTCATTTATGCGCCGATACTTATACTGGCCTTCTACAGCTTTACAGACGCATCATCCATCGGTGAGAGTGTGCATTTTTCATTTGCAAATTATGTGACGCTTTTCACTACTCCGGAGCTTGCGGAGATGATCAGAGGAACTCTTTTCCTTGCTCTCGGAGTTGCGGTGATCTCTACTATCCTCGGCACGCTCGGAGCAATGGGATCATTTTATTCAAAGCCCGGAACTTTGGCGGCATACAGGATAACCAATCAGATACCTGTCATCAACGCAGATGTGGTCACCGGTTTTTCGATATGCATACTTTTGGTTGTCGTATTCGGGATAAATAAGGATACGTTCTTCCCTCTTGTTGCGGGACAGACCGTTATCTGTGCTCCCTTTGTATATCTTTCCGTATATCCCAAGCTGGGACAGATGGATCCTGCAATATACGAAGCTGCGCTGGATCTTGGCGCTTCTCCAGCCGTGGCTGTAAGAAAGGTCGTCATTCCGCAGATCATGCCCGGTATCATATCCGGATTTGTGATGGCGGTAACCCTTTCTCTCGATGATTATTTTGTTGCCACATATACCAAGCCGGCAGCATTTGATACTATTTCAACCTATGTGGTAAACGCTACAAGAGGATCCCAGACACAGATAAAGACTGCGCTCTGGGCTCTTTCCACCGTTATTTTCCTTATCGTGCTCGTCATATGCATATGCATGAACAGGAATAATTCGGCAAAGGAAAACCGTAAGGTAAGGAAGATGAGGAGGATTGACACATGATCAGAAAAAAATCCCTTCGTATCCTTGCAGGTCTTGCATCTGCAGTACTTCTGACTACCGGCTTTTCTTCGATCCCGGTAAGGGCTGAGTCCGATGTTATCACCATCAGAGTCTGCAACTGGGAAGAGTATATCGATGAAGGCGGATGGGAAGAAGATGAAGTAATAGATCTTGAGTCCGGAGATGTATTCGGCGAAACAGCTCTCTACGAAGAGTTTGAGGACTGGTATTACGAAAATTACGGCCAGAGGGTTCATGTGGAATACAGCTGCTTTGGAACCAATGAAGAGCTTTATAACATGCTTACTCTCGGAGACAAGTTCGATCTTGTATGCCCTTCCGAATACATGATCATGAAGCTTATGGCTGAGGACAGGCTTGTTCCTTATTCAGAGGATTTCTTTGATGAAGAGAATGAACTGAATTATTACATAAGAAATGTTTCGCCTTTTATCAGGGAAACATTTGAGACCAATGAGATAAACGGAGAATACTGGAGCAGCTACGGCGCATGTTATATGTGGGGCGTTCTGGGCTTTTTGTATAATCCTGAGGCACTCTCCGAAGAGGAGGTCTCAACCTGGAATCTTTTGGTCAATGAAGATTATGCACGGCAGATAACCATCAAGGATAATGTCCGTGATTCATATTTTGCTACGCTCGGTGCGATAAAGGGTGATCTGTTTTTAAGCGAGGAATTCTTAAATGATCCCGATTATCATGAGAGACTTGCCGCAGAGATGAACGATACATCTCAGGAGACTATCTCCGAAGCACTTGAGTTCCTTCAGCAGGTCAAGGATAATGCATATTCATTTGAAACCGATTCCGGAAAGGCTGATATGGTCACCGGAAAGATCTATGCAAACCTTCAGTGGTCGGGAGATGCCGTATATGCCATCGATCAGGCTGAGGAGGAGGATTTTGAATTATGCTTTTCCGTGCCTGAAGAGTGTACCAATCTCTGGTTCGACGGATGGGTAATGCTTAAGGACGGAATTGAGGGCGATGCAGACAGGCAGAGAGCATGCCAGGCTTTCGTGAATTTCCTTTCAAGACCTGACAATGCTGTCAGAAATATGTACTATATCGGATACACTTCATCCATCGCAGGCGGAACCGACGGTGACGAGATCTTTGAATATGTGGACTGGTGCTATTCTGCGGAAGAGGATGAAGAAGATACGGTTGAGTATGATCTCGGTTATTTCTTCGATGAAGCTCTCTATGAGGGAGAAGATCCGGAAGGGGCGGGAGAGTATATTCTTACAGTTCCCGAAGAGCAGACAAGACGTCAGCTTTTTGCCCAGTACCCTCCTCAGGATGTCACTGACAGAAGTGCGATAATGAGATATTTTGACGGAGATTCCAACGCCAGGATAAATCAGATGTGGATCAACGTCAGATGCTACAATATAGAAAAAATAAACGCTGCCGGATGGGCAGCGATAGTGGCAGCAATAGTGCTGATATTGGGAGCTGTTATATACAGCAGGATAAAAAAAGGCAGGAATAAAACTATTCGTCGTCCTCATCAGCCGCAATGACACCGCTGATCACGGATGTGACCGCAGAAATAACAACAGCAACTACTATTACGACAAGTAATCCGCCTGCAAGTATTAAAAATGCTCCTGATCCCATAATCATTATCTCCTTTTTCGGATGAAGATATTGTACCACGGGATCGGAAAAATCACAATAAAGGCAATTTGCACATAGTCGGGACTCCATGAAAGACAGGTATCCGAAAGGCTCTTTCCGTTTTGGAAAGAGCCTTTTTTATGCATTTATCACGAAATTTCAAAAGTTTCTGAAATGCTGTTGACCACAGGCCATGAGGCGTTGTAAAGTTGACATCACCATCTGATCGGGCAGTTATCGGGACTGCCCTTTTATCATGCCTTTTTTGGAGCGGGCAGTTTTTCAGGGAGCAGATATGACAAATACGGATTCAAAGGCCCGCTCCCGTCTGGAGACTCTTACCGATGAATATATAACGGGTAAGGGAAATGAACTTATCTCGCTGAGGCGCGGGCTTATCACAAAAGAAAAATTCATGAAGGACGCCGGAGAACT
>CAMNAQ010000043.1 GCA_946531495.1 uncultured Lachnospiraceae bacterium
GAGGCCGGCGCGGAAGAGCTTCTTAGCGAATTCGAAGAATATATCTTCGGGTATTCGAGGCTTTCTCCGCTGATAGACGATCCGGAGGTATCCGATATAAGGGTGACCGGATACAGGACGATAAGGGTCAAGAGACTCGGAAAGAGGGGCGATTCCGGGATTTCATTTTCCTCGGAAAGGGAATACAGGCAGTTTATTGATTATATCGCAGCCAAAAACCAGGTGAGCGTGTCCAATCTGTCGGCGATACAGAGATTTACCGACAGCGAATCACATCCGGGATTCATTCTCAGATTCACCATCTCAATGCCGCTTGTCAATACCTATGATGAACCCTATCTGTGCATAAGGAAGGTTCCGAAGTCATTTCCTCTTTTGGCCGATCTTGTGAAAAGAGGAATGCTGGATGAAAAGACAGCCAGGATACTTACCCTTCGCTTCAGAATGGGATCGACGCTTATATGCGGAGGTAATTCCTCCGGAAAGACAACTCTTCTTAATGCGCTAAAGGAAACGATACCGGATGATACGGCGGTAATGGTCGTTCAGCAGGCTGATGAGCTTACGACCATGTTTCATCCGGATATGATGTTCCTCCATTCCGTGCCGAGGGGTGCGGAAAGTAAGGCAGCCTATGATCTGGAGCATATCAGTATCGCGGGTCTGACCATGGATGTGGACTTTTTCATAGTTGGAGAGATAAAGGGCGCCGAGGCTTTATATATACTCAATGCCGCATGCACGGGACAGATATGCGCAGGCACGATACATTCGACATCGGCAATGAGGGCTCCGGACAAGCTTGCGGATTATGCAATGTATCAGAGCAGATATTCCAGGGATGAGCTTATGCGGATGATGGACTGTTTTAAAACGCTTGTTTATATGAAGGATTACAGGGTTGCCAATGTGTATGCATGCACCGGATGGAATGAGGAAAGGAGGCAGCTGGAATATGCACGCCTGGTATAACGTTATGGCATTTATCCTGCTCTTTATCGGGATATACGGTATCTTTTCGAAGATGAGAACCTGGGAAATGCTCAGGAGCTCCGCAAGAAATCTTATGATAAGGCTTGATGAAAAGGGAAGGGAGGGTGCTCTTAAAAAAAGAGAAGCTCTCAGAATGAGGATGGGCGCAGAGAGCCTTACGGGAAGGATTGACAGGGCGATCGTTTACAGCGGACTCAGAAGAAGATTTTCATTTTTACATGCGGAAAGCTTTCTTGCCATTATGAGCATCTGCTGTGCCTTTATACTGTTTATCGCAGGAGCTGCTGCGGGAGCCGTTGCGGCATTATTATCCGTTGCGGCGTTCATTTCATTTGTATATGTATCCATAAAATGCATGGAAATATCCGCCCTTAAGAAAACGGGTGAGGATCTCCCGAGGCTGCTTGATCTGCTCGGATCGTTTGCCATATCCGGTGCGGTATATTCGAATATCTTCGGACAGATCAGCATATACATGAATGAGCCCCTCAGGACGGTTTTTGAAGAATGTGAAACGGAAGGGAAGATGAGCGGCGATATTTCCCTTGCACTTCTTTCGATGGCTGATAAGATAGAGCACCCGCAATTCAAGCAGCTTATCCGGAATATGGAGATCACATCAAGGCACAGCGAGGATATTGCAGGGCTTGTAAGCGATTCAAGAAGAAGTCTCAGGGATTATATCAGTGAGGCGTCGGAGCGTAAGACCATGCTGAGAGAGTCTGCCATAAACATGGGACTTTTGATGCTTATGAGCTATGTGGTGCTTGTGATAACTGCCGGGCTTTCCGAAACAAATGCCCTTACCGTGCTGACTGCCACAATCCCCGGAAGAGTGACGCTTGGTGTGATGGCCTGTGTGATGCTCATATATTTTGGCCAGGCCGCATCTTTGTATAAGTGAGGTGTATATGCTCATTGAAAATTATTACGGAGGTGTCTCTGCTGCCTCGGGACTTTTGTTCAGCATCATGATCGGGACCTTGACATACAACGCTTTATCACCGCGTTCTCAGACAGGCGAAAAGACCGGTGCCGTATTTGCCGGAATGATAAGAGAAGCGCGTTCAAAGAGTATGCCCTATATCAGGATGGAGAACTGGCTGAAAAAAAACGGTGCATCCTATCATATCGGAAAAACCATAGAGCCGGTCAGGCTTGTATCTATATGTATGGTCATGGGAATGGCAGGGTTCCTTGCAGGTATGAGCATTTCCGCAGGGTGCGGAATTGCGATGGGGATCATGCTTTCGCTTCTTTTACCTGTCATCATCCCTGTTCTTAACAGGAGCGATAACCGAAAGATGCTTCCTGATATCAGGCTCATATATCATTCCATAGGTGTTCAGATAAAGAGCGGTGTATATGTTACGGATGCCCTTGCGGAATGCGCTTCATCCGTAAACAGCAAAAGACTTAGGGATGCACTCTCCGGATTTTACGCAGAGGTGATCATGAAGTCGGATATATATGTATCTCTTGAAAGATTCAGGGCTTCGTTTGACAACAGATATATCGATTCGCTGTGTATGACGGTCGTTCAGGCAATGGAATCCGGTCAGGCTCTGGAACTTTTGTCAGACATCACCGAACAGGTAAGGGATATGGAAAAAGAGGTTTTTGAGTCGAGAAAGGCAGGACTTGACAGAATGCTTACATTAAGCCAGTTGCTGGTCCTTGGCGCGGTCCTTGGAACAGCGCTGTATACCTGCATCATCTATATGCTTGGCAGGGCTGCAGGGTTCAGAGGTTTATAAACAAAGGAGGAATAAAAATGAATGATATCAGAAATATGGAACAGATCTCTAAATGTAATGAGAATGCGGGATATGTCAGAGGGATCAGTTCAAAGGTGCATGGTCTTATTTTCAATAAAGAGGAGGGGCTGGATGGAATACTTGTGACTATAGGGCTTTGTATCATTGCGCTCCTTTTATGCGTTGTCATGAGGGATTCTCTTACGGAATTTATACAGACGATAGTAACGGAAATGACAAATTCCGCGAAGAACATCCTTCAGACCGCAGGCATTATGCTTTATCAGGGGAGCGGAAGCTTATGAAAAGTGAGAGCGGAAGTGTGGGCGATGTGATGCCAATGTGCATCTTCGTTATTGCGATCGCATTTGTGATGATATGCTTTTCGGATTGCGTGAGGATCATTGGGATCAAGACATCGGTTTCACAGATTTCCAGGGAATACATTTTGAAAATGGAGACATACGGCTATCTGCCCCCGGAGGATGCGGCCGGGATGCGGAGGGCACTGACCGAAGCCGGTCTTACCGACATTTCCCTTGGACGCACAGATATATCGGAGGTCGGATATGGTAACGAACTGATCCTTGACATAAGCGGACATACGGAGGAGGGATATGAGATCAGTGAATTCAGAACATCGACGGCAAAATATTGATACCCGTAACAGAATGGTTAAGGCTGAATCCGGACAGGCAGAGTATGTTCTCGGAATGTATGCGCTGATCTTTGTGATGGTGCTTGCCATGGCACTGCTTCAGATACTGCAGTATAAGGCTGATTCCGACATAGCTGAAGATGCGCTGGCTGCTTCGTGTCTTGCCGCACTCGAAGTGGATCCCTACAGGTACGGGCTTGATCATGCTCTGATCATAGATGATCCCGTGCACGCAAGAGAGGTCTTTGAAGACGCTCTCCGTAAAAATATGAATCTTGATGAAAAATATGAACCATACCTGGGAGGGGATAAATATATAGCAGGAAAAGTGACGATCGAGGATTTCAGGATATATCTTATCAGCGGTTCCGGTGTCAGGGAGATACAGGTTGATGCCGGGAGGCAGATCGAAACTGACGGGATATATGGGGAAATGCGTACGCCTCATGGATGCGTTGTCAGGTCTGCCGGGGTGTATGCACGGATCTCCTTTGATTCCGGAGGGTTTCTGGGAACGCATGTTGAAGCACGTAAGGAGGCGTACGCGGAAATGCATGCTGACCCTGACAGGTCTGCTGCAGACAGAAGTTGAGAAAGGAATGATATGAGAAAAGGAAAAATCAAGCCGGTTAAGATACGATATGGACTTTTTGCCGCAGCTCTTTTGATGTCTGCAGGTATATTTGCAATGATGACATATGCCCAGAAACAGATTCTGTCGGAATATGAAAAGAAGGCTATTTGTGTTGCTTTATCGGATATACCAAGAGGAGTTGTTCTGGATGAATCAAACATTTCGCAATATCTGGACATAAAGAGTGTGGATGCCGGATGCATATCACGGAATGCGGTGATACTCTCCGAATCGTTGTACGGTTCGTCACCGGTTTATGATATATGCGCCGGAACCGTGCTTACGGATAATATGTTTGTATCATCCCGGGAGTGCTTGACCGGATTAAATGATCCGGTACTGGCGGGATTCAGGACGGATGATCTTTCAAAGGCAGTCAGCGGTGTTCTCAGGGCAGGCGACAGGATTGATATCTATTCCTCTGATGGCAGCGGCGGAGCAGGAATGCTTCTTTGCGAAAATGTATATGTCGAGAGAGGATATGATTCTTCGGGATGCGAGGTGAATGATATGTCGGCTGCGGTAATGTTCAATATCTATCTCGATTCCTCCCAGGTAGGAACGTTCTATGACGGATTAAGGAGCGGGAATATGTATGTGGTCAAAAGATGCTGATCATTTGCGGGATTATTATATCTGGATGTCTCATAGCTGCATCGGTTTCAGACATAAGGACTCATTTGGTGGCGGATCTTGTATGGATGATAGTAGCTGCTGATGTGGTCATGCTTATGCTTTCGGATCCGTCTTCCCTGACGGTGGCGGCACTTTTCGAGGCCCTTGTCGTCATACTGATTCAGGAGAATGTAATGAGCAGGTGTTATGGCAGGGCAGACAGCCATGCATTTTCCTGTTGCTTTCTGTATTTGGCGGCAGCAGGATGCCGCCTTGAGAGCCATATAGTTCATATGATGCTGTCTTTGATAATGCTTACTTTTATCCAGACGATCGGTGGAAATATAGAAAAAGGGATGAGGCTGAAGAAACCGGTTCCGTTCATCCCTTATATAACTGCGGCATATATACCGGTCCTTGTTCATATTATCCTGTGATCATTGAGTAATTTATTTGCAGATGCTAAGATTATTATAGGAAAGAATGATCAGGAAAACAGGATCATAAATTTATCTGTTTTGTTGGGAATGCCGGCCGATGATGAAGCGTGGACAATATGCAAACCGGTTTTTAAAGATCAGCTCTCTGGTGATTGCAGGGATTTTGTTTTTGTGCGCCTGTTCACCTGAAAGTGTATCTACGGAGGGACAGCCGGGTGAAACTGATCCCGAATACAGTGACACAGCAAGGGAAATGTGGATCGCTGTTTCGGAACAGGGTGCTGTGAGACAGTCTGTATCCGAACTTTCGGACAAAAATACGTCGATCATTCTTGAAAGTACGATGGGATTTAATGCCGGAGCGGTGTGCGATGATAAGCCATTGCTTGAGCTGATGAATATCTTTTCGGAGGTAAATGCCTCTCCGATATATTCCGATACAGGGTTCGATTATTTTTCTGATGGTGAAGAAGCATATCAGGATATGCTTGCATCTATCAGGAATGCCGTGGATTATATTTTTCTCGAATATTTTCTGATAGATGACGGAAGCGTGTGGGACGAGTTTGAGGAGGCCCTTGCGGAAAAAGTCCGCGAAGGTGTGGAAGTCAGGATCCTTATTGACGGGATAGCGATCCAGTCATATCTTCCAAAAGATTTTATCGGAAAGCTTGAATCCGAAGGAATTGCTATCCATATAACATCCCCGATCACGAGAGGCCAGGATTATCTTTCTCTTATGCGTGACCACAGAAAGATGCTGGTGATTGACGGTAAAATTGTATACACAGGCGGTATAAACATTGCTGATGAATACGCCAACAGAATTGTGAAGGCAGGTCACTGGAAGGACAATGCGATACGCCTCGAGGGAGAATGTGTAAAAAGCTTTGTTCTGATGTTCCTTCAGATGTGGGAGCTTTTCGGAGAAGAGACTGAATATGACAGGTATCTGGCCTGCTGTGAAAAAAATGATGATAACGGAACCTATTGTATGCCGTATTTTGACAGTGCACTGGATGATGTTCTTGTGGGAAGAGAAGTATACAGAAGCATTCTCGAAAACAGTGAGGAAGAGGTTCGCATTACCACTCCGTATTTTACTCCGGACGATGAGCTGCTTGAACTCATAAAAGCGACGGCTTTGAGGGGGGTACATGTGACTATGGTGCTTCCCGGAATTCCTGACAGGGCCATACTTCTTGTTGCGGCAAGGACCTATTACAGTGAACTTAGTGAAGCCGGAGTTGATATTTATGAATATACACCGGGTTTTCTTCACCAGAAGGTTTTTGTGTGTGACGGCTGCCGCTGCAGTGTGGGGTCTGTAAATCTTGATAACAGAAGCCTTGACGGACAGTATGAGTGCGGTATTTACATGTACTCTGAGGAACTTGCCGACGAACTGAACCGTGATATAGATAATATCATAGCGGTAAGCAGACATATTACCGGCGAGATCATAGAGGGATTGGAGCTCGCTGAACCGGATGACTGATACGAGGATGATTATGTAAGGTGCGGGAAGCCTTTAACCCGCACCTTACTTTTATTGTAAAATAAGCCGTTTTTATGGTAAAATAACCATGTATGTTTATAACATGAGCCGTCCGGCGGGACTTAAGGATAAGCGGTCCGGACCCTCTTTTGGTTTTCGGGGAGGATTTTGTTATGACGATATCATGTGTGATGATAGTTAAGAACGAAGAAAGCATTCTGGCAAGATGTCTTGACAGCATCAGTGATCTCATGGACGAGATTGTTATCGTTGATACCGGTTCCATGGATAAGACCAAGGAGATCGCACGCAGGTATACGGATAAGATCTATGATTTTGCGTGGACGGGCGATTTTTCCGATGCAAGGAATTTTGCGTTTTCCAAAGCAACCATGGATTACATTTATTCCGCTGATGCGGATGAAGTGCTTGATGAGTCCAACCATATCAAGTTCATGGCACTCAAGACAATGCTTCCTGAAGAGGTGGAGATAGTGCAGATGCGCTATGGCAACCAGCTGCAGCACTCCACTGTTTATAATTTTGATGAAGAGCTCCGCCCCAAGATGTTCAAGCGTCTTAGACAGTTCGTATGGCAGGACCCTGTTCATGAGATGATCAGGCTCGACCCTGTGGTATACGACAGTGATATCGTGATCACTCATCTGCCCGAGGCTAATCATGGACACAGGGATCTGGAGATATTCTCAAAAGCAACTTCCGGCGGCGGAAAGCTTAGCAAAAGGCTTTATGATATGTATGTCAGGGAGCTCTTTATCGTAGGAACTGAGGATGATTTCAGAAATTCTCTTCCGTATTTTGTTGCGTGCGCCGCTGATGTCGAAATGGATCCTGACAGTGTCAACAAGGCATGCCTTGTTATATCACATACAGCCAGAATACACGGAGATATAGTTCTTTTCTTCAAATACGTAACAAAACTCATGGCAAGTGATCCTTCCTCCGAGGTCTGTCTTGAACTTGGATTGTTTTATGAGAGGATACAGGATTTTGAAGAGTCTGCCATTTGGTTTTACAATGCAGCATTTGAGACCGTTCCTTCCGTTGTCATCACCTCTTCCGGTAAGGACGCGGCCGAAGGACTTATAAGAGTTTATGATGCGATGGGCATGCCGGAAGTCGGCAGGCAATTTGCAGAAGATATATCACAAAAGATGTAGAGGCATAAAAATGAACTGGGAGTCAAATGTCAGAAAAGTTGTACCTTATGTTCCGGGAGAACAGCCTGCCGGAAAAGTGATCAAGCTTAATACCAACGAAAATCCCTATCCTCCCGCTCCCGGCGTGGAGGCTGTACTGAAAGATTTCGATGTGTCGCT
Organism: uncultured Lachnospiraceae bacterium; assembly: GCA_946531495.1. GTDB lineage: Bacteria > Bacillota > Clostridia > Lachnospirales > Lachnospiraceae > AC2028. The sequence continues at coordinate 7,936 of CAMNAQ010000043.1, forward strand.
TCTGAGAAAATATCCCGAGTCTGACTGCAGGAGTCTTGTAAACGTACTCGCGGAAAGATATAAAGTAAAGCCTTCGCAGGTTTTTGTCGGTGTGGGTTCCGATGATGTTCTTGCGATGGCTTTTCTTACGTTTTTTAATTCGGGCAAGAAAATTCTTTTCCCGGATGTAACCTATTCCTTTTATGATGTCTGGGCTTCACTGTTTGGAATTCCGTTTGAGCAGATTCCGCTTGATGATGACTTTAACATTACAGCCTCCGATTATGAGAAGGATAACGGCGGGGTGGTCATTGCCAATCCGAATGCTCCCACAGGTGTGTTTATGGGGCTGGATGGGATAAGAAGGATCCTTGATGCAAACCGTGATGTTGTTTGCATTGTTGATGAGGCATATGTTGATTTCGGATCGGAAAGTGCACTTTCACTTCTGGATGAATATGACAATCTGCTGGTTGTCCAGACGTTCAGCAAGTCCAGATCGATGGCCGGAATGCGTATAGGCTATGCCTTAGGATGCGAGGCCATGATAAAGTATCTGAATGACGTGAAGTATTCATTCAATTCATATACCATGAATTCGGTGACTTTGGCAGCAGGCGTTGAGGCAGTGAAGGATGAAGAGTATTTCAAAGCATCCTGTGAAAGAATAATCCGTTCGAGGGAAAGACTTAAGGGAGAACTCAGAACGCTCGGATTTGATTTTGGAGATTCCATGACCAATTTCATTTTTGCAAAGCATGCAACCGTTCCTGCAGAGTATATCTTCACGGAGCTGAAGAAGAGAGATATTTACGTAAGATACTGGAATAAACCACGTATAAACAACCATCTCAGGATCACGGTTGGTACGGATGAAGAATGTGACATTCTTGTCAGAAATCTTAAGGAGATCTTGTCACAGGCGTAAGCTTAACGCTCATATTAATATAGTTAAAAGCTCTGCGTGGATGTCAGTTTTGAAAAATATACTGTTTGTCCGGACTTTATCCTTTCGCTGAGTAAAATAAATTTTAGGAGATTTGAATAAATGGGTTCTTTGGCCAGAAGTATTGCACAGGCATTTACTAAAAACACACTTACACAGTATTTCGGATGCTTTATCATATCGATGATTCCTCTTATCGAACTCAGAGGAGCCATTCCCATAGCATACTGGTTCCGTGGAATGAACCCGGAGCATTTTAATATTGTTCTCGGTTATGTGATCATAGCTGTCGGAAATATGCTTCCTGTGCCGATCATATTCTTTTTTGCCAGGAAGGTACTTGAGTGGGGCAAGGACAAGCCTGTGATAGGAAAGTTCTTTACCTTCTGCCTTGAAAAGGGCCATAAGGGAGGACAGAAGCTTCAGTCCAAGGCGGGACGCGGATTGTTTGTAGCACTCCTTCTTTTTGTGGGAATTCCTCTTCCGGGAACAGGAGCATGGACCGGAACTCTTGCAGCTTCTCTTCTTGATATGAAGTTTAAGGAGAGCATCACTGCGATCATGCTTGGTGTTGCACTTGCGGGTGTGATAATGGGAGTCGGATCTGCTCTGATCTCGAGTGCGATATTCTGAAGTGCCTTTTGCACCGGATAAAGAGATGTGTTCAAATTATTCAGAGACAAATTCATATCAGGCCTTTGCAGATGTCTATGATGAACTGATGAGGGATGTTCCGTATGACAGATGGACGCAGCGTATAGACCGTGATATTCGGAAATATGGCATCAGCATTGCAAAGTCGGGATATAAGGCAAATCCGGAAGGTGAAGAAGCTCTTCTGGAAAGCGAGAGGAATCTGGTTGCGGATCTTGGATGCGGAACGGGGATCGTCACAAGAAAGCTTCATGACCTCGGATATGATGTATTTGGGATCGATAATTCACCTGAGATGCTTACAAGAGCATATGACTCTGATGATGGCAGGCAGATCATGTATCTGAACCAGGACATGAGAGAGCTGGATCTTTATTCCACCATAGGAACTGCAATATGCATATGTGACAGCCTGAATTATCTGACCGGGGATGAAGATCTTGATGATGCGTTTGCAGGCGTTTCGAAATTCCTGTATCCCGGCGGCTTGTTTATTTTCGACTGTAATACCTCTTACAAATACAGGGAAGTCATCGGCGAATCGACAATAGCAGAAGCCGGTGAGGATGTATCCTTTATCTGGGATAACTATTATGACGAAGAGGAAAACATCAATGAGTATGACCTTACTCTTTTTATAAAAAAGGGAGACGGTTTATATGAACGCGCTGACGAAACTCATTTTCAGAGAGGCATCGAAGCACGTGATATAGAAAGGCTTTCCGCAGCCTGCGGACTTGAGATCGTAAGTATTCTCGATTCAGACACTGAAGAGAAGGTGACCGCTACAACCGAAAGAATCTATGCGATCCTCAAAAAGCCGGAAGGATGATTTTTGGTACAGGACATAAATGAATCAGGAAAATATAAAAGATTATATAGTTACTGCAACTGCCGCTGATTATCATATAAGGGCATTTGCATGTACCACTAGGAATATGTGTGAGGAGTCAAGAAGACTTCACAACACGAGCCCGGTCATGAGCGCGGCGCTCGGACGTACCCTGACAGCAGCTGCAATGATGAGCATCATGATGAAGGGTGATAATGATAAGCTTACGATACAGATCAAATCTGACGGCCCGTCCGGAGGACTTACAGTATGCGCAGATTCGCACGGTAACGTAAAGGGATATACTCCGGTTCCGGATGTTATCCTTCCCGCAAAGAGTAACGGACATCTGAATGTCTCAGGCGCCATAGGAAACGGTGATCTGATCGTTGTAAAGGATCTCGGACTTAAGGAGCCCTATGTGGGACGAATAGTTCTGCAGACGGGCGAGATAGCGGAGGATATTACATATTATTTTGCTGCATCCGAGCAGACTCCTTCATCAGTGGGATTGGGAGTTTTGATGAATATGGACAATACCGTGAGATGTTCCGGAGGCTTTATCATACAGCTGATGCCGGATGCAAGTGATGATGATATCTCGGTCATAGAGAATAATCTGAAGGGGCTTAAAAGCGTTACCGAAATGCTTGATTCGGGAATGACCCCGGAGGATATGCTGTCAGAGGTTCTTAAAGGCCTCAATCTGAGATTTAATGACAGGTATGATACGGCATATAAATGCGACTGCTCTGAGGAGAGGGTTGAAAGAGCTCTTATCAGTCTTGGTGAAAAAGAGATCGCAGCACTTATAAAAGAGAACAAAGATGCGGAGATACATTGCGATTTTTGTGAGAAGGATTATATATTCGGACCTGACCGTCTGAAGGAGATTCTTAAAAAGAGCAGGGCCTTGCAAGGTGGATGAGACCTGCGGAAGCAAAAAGATTTCCGTACATTGATATAATGCGGCAATACAGTTTTTCTGCGTAAGCGATAGTAAAAATGCCGGAAGTCCGGAATGAAGGATTATGGCGGATATAAAGGAGAAAGATATGGTAAAAGCAAATGACAATTATCTCAAACTTCCCGGAAGTTATCTTTTTTCCACAATAGGAAAAAAGGTCAGGGAGTACAGTGAAGCAAATCCCGATGCGAAGATCATCAGACTCGGCATCGGTGATGTTACACAGCCTCTTGCACCTGCTATAATCGATGCACTTCACAAGGCTGTAGATGAGATGGCAGAGAAAGATACCTTCAGAGGATATGCTCCCGACCTTGGATATGAGTTTTTGAGAAATGTGATCGCAGATACCGATTACAAGCAGAGAGGCTGTGATATTTCCGCTGATGAGATCTTTGTTTCCGACGGAGCAAAGTCGGACTGTGCAAATATCCAGGAGATCTTTTCAACCGACAATAAGATTGCCGTATGTGATCCTGTTTATCCTGTATATGTTGATTCCAACGTCATGGCAGGAAGAACCGGTACCTATGATCCGAAGAGCGAGGTGTGGTCGGATGTGATCTATATGCCATGCCTTGAAGAGAACGGATTTGCTCCTGAGCTTCCGTCCGAGACTCCTGACCTTATCTATCTGTGCTTTCCCAATAATCCCACAGGCTCGGCGATAACAAAGGATCAGCTTCAAAAGTGGGTTGATTACGCCAATAAGGTCGGAGCCATCATTCTTTATGATGCGGCGTATGAAGCATATATTTCCGAGGAGAATGTTCCTCACAGTATTTTTGAGTGTGAAGGAGCAAGAACCTGTGCCATTGAGTTCAGATCATTTTCTAAGAATGCCGGATTTACCGGAGTAAGACTTGGCTTTACCGTTATTCCCAAGGATCTTAAGGCCGGAGATACACCTCTTCATCCCCTCTGGGCAAGACGCCACGGAACAAAGTATAACGGTGCACCCTATATCATCCAGAGAGCCGGTGAGGCTGTTTATTCCGAGGAGGGAAAAAAGCAGCTTAAGGAACAGGTTGCTTATTATATGAACAATGCTAAGGTTATATATCAGGGGCTTAAGGATGCAGGATATGATGTGTCCGGCGGAGTAAATGCTCCCTACATCTGGCTGAAAGCTCCGAACAATATGACCAGCTGGGAATTTTTTGATTTCCTTCTTGATAAAGCTCATGTTGTCGGCACTCCCGGATCCGGATTTGGACCGAGCGGAGAGCACTTCTTCAGACTTACCGCATTCGGAACTTATGAGAATACTCTTGAAGCTATTGAAAGAATAAAAAAACTGTGATATAGTTCTGACCACGACAGGGCGATATTTGGCTGCCTGAAGCGTATATCACAGGAACAATCATCAAATAAGGAGACTAATGTCTTTTCGGTATGAAGAGACATTGGTCTCTTTTTTTAGTTTCAGACGGAGGTGAACATTGAATATAGCGGGCAAAAAAATAAAAACATTGTTTATGGCATTGAGGATGATATTAATCGTGACACTTCTGTCACTTTTGCTTCTGGCAGTTATGTCCGTCAGAAAGGATCATTGCGTCATGGCTGCACAGCTTCCGAATGCAGATAGCGTACTTCAAAGTTACAGGGATAACCCTTATATCAGATTTTATGAAGGCAATGAGGGGATTGCCTGGACAACGGTTCATCCGGGAGGGGCCGCGCAGACTTCATACGGAACATATATTTATGCCGGAGGTCAGAGCATATACAGGGGAAGTGAGGGAACTGAGGTTTTTCCCGCCGGAGTCATTTCACGAAAGGATATTGAAGGCGAACTGCTTCCGGGACATCATTACTATGCCTCAGAAATAACCAATTCCGTAGTGCCTGTGGGAAGATGGGTTCTTACGCACAGAAATGCCAGATGTATACATGGCCCTTTTGATGCATGCAGGGATTATGGATATTACGGTATAAACGGACTCCCGAATCATAAATGTGAAGAAGAATATGATTCGGGCTGGATCGCATATTGTGCGGATTGCGGAAAACCATTGACCGGTTATGTATATACATGTGCGGATTGCGTTTCCAGAATAGGTTATCTTTTTGCAGGTTCCGGAGAGTTTTCATTCAGATATCCGTCTGAGTATCTGTTTTTTTGTCCGTTAAGCGGAGATAACCTGGAAAATGATGTGGCTCTCCGAAGCCATATATGTAACTCATTTGTATCATGCAACAGATATAGGGTTGAATATAACGGAAACGGTGCGACTTCAGGAACAATGCCACCTTCGGTCCATTATTTTGGCGGCGAAGATCTTTACGAAGGGAATACGATAATAAACCCGGATGAACTTTCGGAAAATACATTTTCAAGAACAGGATATGTATTTATGGGATGGAGTGATTCACCCTATGGGCAGGTGATGTTTTCGGATCGGGCATCGTGCAGAAGTCTGGAAAGCTTTTTTGTGATGCTGAGAAATTTGGGCGAAGGTTCCGATGATCAGACTGTTATGCTTTATGCGGTCTGGGAAAAATGCGATACGACTTTCAGAATATCCGGAGGAGAGTTTAACGGGCATCAGGGATCATATAACGGAGTGATGGAGGGATCGTTTGTCCCACAGAAAAACAGTTTTGAAAACGGATATATGACAGAAACATCCGTAAACCCTTTTTTGCTTGGGGCACCTGAAGGATACAGGATAGATCTTAATGCCATGGAAGGTACCGGCTCCGGAAGCCTGCATGCTTCCTGCGAACTGTCGGAATGGGTGCTTGAAAGCAGCGAAGGGGCGGCAATGACGATATCCTGCACGGATCAGCAGCTGATACGTATAAGCGGACAGCTGGCGGGAAGAATATATGATATTACATCCGACGGAAGCTTTACATATATTCATTCTTCTGCTATCAGCGGTACTATAGATAAGGCGACCGCAATATGGAAAAGCACATCGGTGATACTTCCGGAGGCATCATGTCCCGGTATGGTTTTTGACGGCTGGTACACTGATCCGGATCGCAAAGAGGAGCATTTTGCCGGAAGAGCCGGAGATTTATTTGTTCCGGCTTCCGATATGATGCTGTACGCGTCTTATTCCGGACTTGAGCTTGTTGCGGTTCCGGACTACATCGGGGATGCAAGTTTTGGAAATGTCAGATACAACGGCCTTACACGTCTTGCAATCCCGAATTCGGAAGGATGTGATGTGTTCAGGTATTATATTTCGCCGTCGGTATACCCTTATGTTTTTGCGGAAGCAGCTACGGAAGCGGTGAGTACCTTTAATCCCGGAAAGGTTAATATATACGATAGACCCGGCGGATATTCCGAGATGACTGTTGCCGACTCCGGAATATATTCATTTGAGCTGTGGGGGGCAAGGGGAGCATCTTACGACAGGTATATCGGAGAAAACGGTGAGTATCAGTCATGCAGTCTTTTTCTTAATAAAGGCGACAGGATCGGTATTTATACAGGTATGCCCGGAAAAACAGATACAGCGTCCGGATCGGTGATATGCGGCGGGGGCGAGGGATCTTACATATCCGTAAACGGAAGAGTGGTGATTTCTTCGTCAGGCGGAAAAGGAGCGACATACAGGCTTAATATTTCAAAGACTTTTAACTACACCGGAAGCATACAGACCTACACCGTTACGGCAGAGGGCGACTATACATTTCAGGTATGGGGAGCCGGCGGGAGAAAAGCATCGGATGGAATATCCGGCGCAGGAAGCGGGGGATATGCGTCGGGTACGGTTCATCTGCGACAGGATAATGTTCTGTATATCTGTGTCGGCGGAAATGGCGGCTATAACGGCGGCGGAGCGGGAGGCACCAATATGAGCGGGGAGTCCGGCGGAAACGGAGGCGGTGCGACACATATCTCTTCGTCACCGGGACTGCTGTCTGGATTCGTCAATTCCAGAAGCTCCGTATATATCGTCGCAGGCGGCGGAGGAGGTGCAGCAGGTTCCGGAAGCACGGCAGGAGACGGCGGAGGAATAAGCGGCAGCAATGGGAATTCCATGTGGCCCGGAGCTGAACAGATTTCATTCGGTGGAACACAGACCGCACCGGGTTATACCGGAGCCGGAGCCGGAAAAGGCGGATTCGGATATGGCGGGACTGCATATTCTTATAAGCGTGATAGTGATGATTATCCATGGATCCTTAACGGCGGCGGAGGAGGAGGCTGGTACGGCGGCGGAGCCATGGGCAGAGACGGCTTTGCGGCAGGCGGCTCC
>CAMNAQ010000044.1 GCA_946531495.1 uncultured Lachnospiraceae bacterium
ATATCTTACCTGGTTCCTCGTTCCGCTTTTAAGCCTTTTGTTCTGCGAAAAATATCTGTATTTTTACGCCTTTGGCTTAAACTATATTCTTATGTTCATAACGACCTGGGTAACCGCGCCTTATGAAACATCCCTGATCGACCGTTTCAAAGATCCTTCTGAATACTTTATTGATACTATCGGCGGATTTACCATAGAATCCATAATCATGTTCGCTGCCGGTTATATCATTGGAAAGCTTACATTAAGATATTTTAAGAGGCTGTTCTCACAGTATGAACTGATCAAGGATCAGGAAAAAAACATGGAAGAGAAGATGAAGATCCTTGATTCCATGGCTGAGATCTATGATAATGTCAATCTCATCGATTTTGTAAATAATACCGAAATGTCTCTCAGAGACTCTCTTGATACCAAACATGGTATAGATCTTAACAATCAGACCCAGACTCTAATGAATCAGAAGATAAAAAATCAGGTTATGCCGGATCAGCTGGATGCTTTTTTAAATTTTACAAATATCAAGACGATCCGCTCCAGGCTTTCCCAAAAAAAGATCATCAGTGCCGATTTCATCGATGTTGTATCGGGTTGGTTCAGAGCACAGTATATTACGGTCAGTTCCACTCCTGATGATATTCCGAATATGGTTATTTATACGACAAGAAATGTCGATGAAGAAAAGAGAAGAGAAGAGAATCTTATCAGAATATCCATGACTGATGAAATGACAAGGCTCTTCAACAGAAGATGCTATGACGAGGATCTCAGGGAATTACGTAACGGAATGCTCAGTGATGATCTTGTACTGTTTTCGATAGATGTAAACGGTCTCAAGACGGTCAATGATACAAAAGGACATGCTGCCGGCGATGAGCTTATAAAAGGAGCAGCAGACAGCCTTGCTCTTTCTGTGGGAAAGAAGGGAAAGACATACCGTACAGGCGGAGATGAATTCATGGCTTTGATCCGTACCGAGGATCCTGAGAAATTCCGCAGATCCATACATGAAAAGACCAAAGAATGGCATGGGGTATATTCCGAATCGATCAGTCTGTCAATCGGATATGCTTCGCATAAAGATCATCCTGACCTTTCTATAGATGAACTTGAGAGGATTGCGGATGCCGATATGTACAGTGAAAAAGAAAAATACTATAAAGAAAACGGTATAGACAGAAGGAGAAATTAAGGATTTAAGATGTTTAAAGGATGTAAAATCTGATCAAAAAGCGTCCCCGTAAAGGGACGCTTTTTAGGTTCATTTTGTGATCATATCGTCATACAAATACGTACATTTTAAGCAGCGCTAGGATCAACAGGTGCAGTGGATAAAATATGTAAAAGAACCATTTATGAAAGGCGTTTTTACTTCCGGATTCTCCGTTATATAAATACATCAGGATCGGAGGAACCATAAATGCACCAAGCTGAAAAACGGACCTGAAGGGTTCACCGGAAAGTATTGATGGGAGCATGATGAATGCAACTTCCACAATGATTAAGATGTAGAAAGATCGCCATTTCCTTTTCTCATCATCCTTATATATGAATAAGAATAAGGGCCATAAAATGTCGAAGATCGGCCAGTCGCCAAACAATGATGCAATACATGCCAATATAACGATCACAACCTTTAACGCTTTGGGTATTTTAGCTTTATCCCACATCCATACGATAAGAAGCCCGAGGAATAAAGTATAAATAACTCCGAACGTTGGATAAGGCCATTTTCCTACTTCAAACATTGAATAAGGTATCCACGAAATAAAGGCAAACAGCCCGAGACGTATTGCGTATTTTTTTATAATACGGGTATGAAGATATCCTTCATAGATCATAAAGGCCATGGTTGGTCCCGTAAGTCTTCCGATAAAGTGCATTACCTCTCCGAGAATGGAATCGGTTCTCACAAATGCCCATGCAATATGATCTATCAGCATGGCGATTATCGCTATGTATTTAAGCGCATTTCTGTTTATGGATTTAGTCATCTATTTATATTCCAATTCTGTTGATCAATGTACGTAAAAAGCTTATATCATAAGATTCTGCTGAATTCTGTTGATCATTGTACGTAAAAAGCTTTTATCTTAAGATTCCGCTGGCACTTACGGCACGAAGTGCTTCCTCAATCACGGGAACCGTTGCTACAAGTGCCATTCTTACGTAACCCTCACCTGATGGTCCGAATGATGAACCGGGAGTACACAGAACACCTGTCTTTTCAAGCAGCTCCATGCAAAATTCCATGGATGTACCGTGGCCGGCCGGAACGGGAGCCCATACAAACATTGATCCCTTGGCATCGGGAATATTCCATCCGATCTTTCTTGCTCCGCCGCAAAGAGCATCGCGTCTTGCCTGGTATTCCTTGTTCTGTTCCTTTACCGAATCAACAGGACCTGTAAGAGCTGCAATGGCTGCTTTCTGGATGGGGATGAACATACCAAAGTCTATCTGGCTTCTGAGTTTTTTTACGGCAGCAACGATATCTTTTCTGCCAACCAGGAAGCTGATCCTTGCACCGGTCACATCAAAGGATTTTGATAATGAAAAGAACTCAACACCTACATCAAGAGCGCCATCATATTTAAGGAATGAATTTCCGATATTTCCGTCATAGATAATATCGCTGTAAGCATTATCGTGCACGATCACAACATCATATTTTTTGGCCCATGCGATGATCTCATCATAGATGCCTTCACGTGCAACGCTTCCAACCGGATTAGCGGGAAGAGAAACGATCATCACCTTGGCTTTTTTTGCAACCTCCTCAGGAATCGAATCTACATCCGGAAGGAAGTTGTTTTCAGCAACAAGAGGATAGTAGTAGGGATCAGCTTCCGCAAGGAACGCTCCTGCCTGAAAAACGGGATAGCAGGGATCCGGAAGCAGTATGGTATCTCCCTTATTAAGCAGAGCAAGGGCAAGGTGACCGCAGCCTTCCTGAGTTCCGTAGCAGCTCATGACCATATCGGGAGTGATTCCATCCACGTCATAACGCTTATGGAAATAATCACAAACAGACTGAAGCATTTCAGGCATATCACGAAGTGAATATTTCCAGTTAACAGGATCCTTGGCAGCTTCGACAAGCGCATTCTTAATATGCTCAGGTACGGGAAAATCAGGTGTGCCTACCGAAAAGTTATAGATTTTTTGACCTTTGGCTTCACACTGGATCTTTTTTTCGTTAAGTGCCGCAAAAATCTCTGCGCCAAAATTATCAAGTCTGTCTGCAAATTTCATTTTATTAAACCTCTGTATTTTCTCACTTATGGTAAAGTGGATTTATTTATTCTTTTCCTTTAAAAGTTTTTTGAATATTCTTTTAGCCCGGTATCCGGCATATACATAACACAGTATTACAAATATTGTCAGAAATCCGAGTAAAAAAGCACATGCAAGTAAAGACTGCAAAGAAAGATCGCCGGTTTTTATGATGGCAGCTGTTAATATAGCAAGTATTATCAAAAAGCAAATGCCCAAAACAAATATATTCGGTTTTTTATTTACCAAAGTCCATTTGCCTTCAACAGATTCAAACCGGTAACAGTTATATGATCCGCCGGATCTGTAATGGCCCTCAAAAATATATACATTTGCAATTTCGGTATCATCACTATTTGTGAAGATTAAATATGGCGGATGCTGTATATAACTTACATAACTGATTATGAACAATATTAATGCAAAAAATACAATGATGCCAATAAGCGTAATGATGAGAAGAAATATATCGGACATAAATTACACGTTTTCCCTGAAAAGCCTTATTTTGCAGCGCTAACTATTCGTTAAATCCGCATTTTGCGAATAGTTGTACATGGATGCCCCACTGCATATTTTGGTGACTGTATCCTCAATACCAAGTCCGGATTCGTTTATTTCGATATCCGCAAAACGTCTGTACAAAGGGATCCGTTCCTCGTAGATATCTGCAAGGGTTTGTCCGGGCCTTAAAACAACGCCGCGGTTATTCAGATCACCGAGCCTCTTTGAAAGTTCGTTTAATTCAAGATGCAGGTATATTATCAAGGCATTTTCCCTGAGATATTCCATAGCTTCTTTGCTGTATACGGCACTACCGCCTGTTGCAATGAGTATACCCGTATCTTTTATGCTTTTAAGGACATCATTTTCGATCTTTAAAAATCCGTCTATGCCGGCATCAGTGATTATCTGTTTCAGGAGTTTTTTCTCCCTTTTCTGTATCAGCAGATCCGAATCGGTAAATTGCAGTCCAAGCTGTTTGGCTGCGATGACGCCGGCTGTGCTTTTTCCGACTCCGGGCATTCCTGTCAGAACAATGTTTTTATACTCTCTCATATCCTGTTAATTATTTAACATATAAATCTTATTTCTTTATGATCAAAAAAATATGCGGACTGTACATCCGTAATTATGTTCATGCGCCTGGGAACATATTTGGGCTCATGACATAAGAAATGATCGATATCGCACCGCTGATGAGTCCTGCCAGTATTCCGATGGAATTTACTATGATACCGGGAAGCACTTTCTCTCCGCTCTTCCCCATGCGTATACAGCTTATTAGTCCTGTTATCGCCACAATAAGCCCGTAAATAAATCCGATATGCAGCATACTGTATCCGCCCTCGCCCGATCTTTCCATCAGATATGTAAGGATGAAACTGATGACCGCACCTGCAAGTGCGGCATACACCGCAGATTTATATTTTCCGCGAACAGCTCCCAAATATAATGTGATCATTGCACCAAAGAAAAATACGACGAGATTTACTATGGAAAGTATCGACATATTTAAAGGAATACCGACAAATATCATTCCTGTAACACATGATATGATCCCCATTATGATTCCGGGTAAAAATGCCTTTCTTTTTCTGTTTTCGATCAGTTTATCAACAGCATTCATGTCATTTAAGCTCGTCTGAATCAAGTACTATCGTGAAGGGACCGTCATTGGAAAGATCAACTCTCATATCTGCGCCGAATACACCGGTATCTGTCTTAAAGCCTCTCTTCCGGCACTCTTCTATTATATGTTCATATATGGGGATTGCTTTTTCGGGTCTGGCCGCTTTGATGAAGGATGGCCTGTTGCCGTGACTGACATCGGCACAGAGCGTAAATTGAGAAACTATCAGCAGTTCTCCGCCGACAGTTTTCAGATCAAGATTGGTCTTGCCGTTTTCGTCTTCAAAGATCCTCATGGAAAGGAGCTTTGTGACCATTTTATCGGATATCTCGATAGTATCGTTGTCCATGATGCCGCATAGAACCATGAATCCTTTTTCGATGGATCCGGTGATCCTTTCGTGTCTGTTTCCGAAGTCGTCTGTTTCGGCAACTGAGACTGATGCATTAAGAACTCTTTGAATCACAAATCTCATGATCAGTCCTTCTTTACTCTTTTCTGTTTTGTCTTGGTTGCTCTGGATTCTTTTATTATCTGGATCATCGATTTCTGAGGCTTTTTTTCGATGGGAGGTATCGGAAGAACACTTCCGTCCTCAGCGATCGTTCCAACATCGAAGTAGTCTTTTGTCTTATGAGGATAACCTTTATTCTTTAATTTGTTCCTGCTGATCTGTCTGACACCTGCAAAGATCACCGCAAAAACAGGCACACCGATCACCATTCCAAAGAGTCCCCATAAACCGCCGAACAATGTAATGGAGAATATGATCCAGAATCCGGATAATCCTGTGGATGTGGACAGAATCCTGGGCCCGAGAAAATTACCGTCAAACTGCTGCAATACGATAATATACAGAACAAAAGCGATCGCGTATCCCGGATGAAGAGGATCATATGCAAATATAAGTATTGCACTGGGTATCGCACCAAAATACGGACCAAAGAAAGGGATTATATTTGTCACTCCGACTATGATGCTTATGAGGATGGAATACGGGATCTGCATTATGGTACATCCGATATAGCATATAAGTCCGATTATGATCGAATCGACAATCTTTCCAAAAAAGAAACCGATGCAGGTTCTGTGGGTATATCTCATTGCCTCTACGAAAGCATTTGCGGTTTCTCTTGAAAAGAAGGCATATATCAGCTTCTTTGCCCTTGCGACATGTTCTTCCTTGCTCCAGAGAACGTAGATAGAAATGATAAAACCGATTATAAAATGCCATACTTTGCCAAGGAAGGTAAGAAATCCCTGGGATACGTGCTTAATGAGATTTCCGGAAAGTGTTTTTACCGTTTCATTTACCCATTCGGTAATATCTTCGGAATATCTTGCCAGATCATTTGAAACATATGAGTTTAATGTCGGATTATCTTCAAGGATCTTATTAACCCAGTTATTGATATTGTCGAGATATATCGGAAGGTTGCTGACAATGCTCAAAATAGAAGGAAAAACCTGCTTTATCATCACCTGGATCGCGGCATATATGATAAAAATGGAAAGAATTATGATGACTATGATCGCAGTGGCTCTTGCAAGTCCTTTCTGGGCAGCTTCTGTCAGAAATTTCATTTTTCTGTATATGGGCTGCATGATATATTTTTCAAGGATATTCAGAAATGGACTGTACAGATAAGCGATTATCAGTCCGACATAAACAGGAGCAAGTATCTTGTTGATCTTTCCGATGCTTCCTTTAAGTTCGTCATGATAAAAAACAATATACACAGCAAGAATACAGCAGACAAAAGTGATGAAGAAAGTAAGCCCCCATTTGAAATAATTATTGTCAAACTTGGGATTTTTGCGCTGTTTCCTGATACGACCGTCAGAATCTGTTGTAAAGATGTCACGTTCTTCTTTTGTATATTCGCTCATTTCATTCCCCCGAACCAATTCAGTATAGCACCAATCGGCCTAAATTTCATCAGGTTTTAAGCGGTTTTCATGCCGAATTATGATATAATTACATCGTTTTCAGGAACTGAATTTTTATGTTTTTCAAAGGACGGGTATTCATTTAATGGCGGTCGTCAACAATGAAAATTATCATGATGCGCAGGTCAGGGACAACATCCGTAAGATGAGACTTGTTCTTGATACTCTTCCATCCTGGTTAAAGGAATATTTCAGATCCATTGAAACAAACACCTCTGCCAGGACCAGACTTGCCTATGCATATGATATCCGGATGTTCTTTGAATTCCTTAAGGAAAACAATTCATCTCTCAAAAATATCGAAATTCCCGATTTCAAATTATCCATCCTTGAAAGCATTGGAAGGACCGACATTGAGGAATACCTCGAAAATGTAACTCTTTATGAAAAAGACGGGCGCACTGTGATAAACGGTGAACGCGGCAAAGCAAGAAAACTGTCTGCTCTGAGGAGCATGTATAAATATTTTTTTGAAACGGAACGTGTATCAAAAAATACCGCTGAGCTTGTTATCCCTCCGAAGATCCATGAAAAAGAGATAATAAGACTTGATGCGGATGAAGTTGCAAAGCTTCTTGATATGGTCGAATCCGGTGAAGGACTGACGGATAAAGAGCTTATATATCATTCGAGAACAAAGGTAAGGGACGTGGCCATTCTCACTCTTCTTTTGGGTACGGGCATCCGTGTTTCCGAATGCGTTGGGATTGACCTTAAAGATATTGATTTTAATAATGGCGGTATTAAGGTTACGAGAAAAGGCGGAAATGAAGCCATTGTATATTTCGGAGATGAGGTGGATGCCGCTCTGCATGATTATCTTGATGAAAGAGAACGGATCAATGCGGAAAGCGGTTCGGAGAATGCACTGTTTTTATCCATGCAGAACAAACGCATAAGTGTCAGAGCTGTTGAAAAGCTCGTAAAGAAATATTCATCAAGGCTGACCTCTCTAAAAAAAATTACTCCTCATAAGCTGAGAAGCACCTATGGAACTGCCCTGTACAGAGAGACCGGCGATATCTATCTTGTTGCCGATGTACTGGGACATAAGGATGTTAATACTACAAGAAAACACTATGCAGCACAGTTTGAAGACAGCAGAAAGCATGCTGCGAATGTTGTTACCCTCCGGGAAAAAGCTCCCGAAAAGAAAAGTGATGCCCCCGTAAGCGGGATTAGTAATAAGCCGGATGATAAAAGAAACAAAAAGACAGATGATCGGTCAAATAAAAAGTCTGAGGATGATTAAAGCTCCTCAGACTTTCTTTATATCGGATATATATGGATTTTCCAGGAAAAACATAATGAAATGAATAGTTATTTTCCCGGATTTATTTATACTCTGTCGAATAATAGCATACCGCAATAAGCTCTCCGGTTTTCAGATCATCTCCGAAGTACATCTGATTCATCTTACGAAGTTCCGTAACATATTCTGCTTCGGAATCGTAGTGAACATCATCCATATACATACGGGCGATGGAGTTTAATGTATCGCCGGCACATACTCTGTACATTTCCGTATATTTATAATATTCAACCTGCTCTTCTTCACCTGCAGGTGACATTGCATGAGCCCTTATCACAAAAAAAGCACTTAATACCGAAAGCATGATGATAAAAGTAACGGCAGTCAAAATGATATGTCTCTTTCCGTTTTCTATGATCATTTTCATATACGCCTCCGAAAATATGTTCAGAACATTTGTTCTGATTTGGATTATATCGAACATATTTTCGGATGTCAACATTTTTTTACATTACATATTTTTATTTTTTCTATGGAATAAAGCTTATGATTAAACTATAATTTATTTGTTTGGAGCATTTCTTCAGCGATATTAAATTCAGGAGGTTAAAATGTTCTCAGGAAAAAAATTCATTAAATCTTTGTCATCCGTTGTACTCACAGCCATTATGGCTGCTGCTCTCGCATTCGGTCCCGCAATCTCTGCGCAGGCTGCAGGCGGTATCAATGAGCTTACGGGTCTTCCCACTCTCGCACCCGAACTTCAGCGCCCTATTGCGGTAATGGTGGATAACGATGCAATCGCATCGCCTCATTACGGGCTTGCCGAAGCGGATATCATTTACGAAATGGTCAATTCCACCAAGAACAGACGTGTCACCAGACTTATGGCAATCTATAAGGATTATAATTCTGTTGCACGTTTCGGAAATATACGTTCCGCACGTCCTACCAATATCATTCTTGCAAATGAATATAATGCCATACTTATCCACGATGGCGGCCCTGTTTATATCAATCCCTTTATTGCCATGTATCAGCTTCCTCATCTTTCAGGCGGATTCAGCAGGATCCCTAACGGCAAGCCAAGCTGGTACACCGAGTACTGCCTTGCAGGTGAAGCAGCAAGAAGGATCGCTGCAGCGGGATATTCACCTTTTTATACTGATCCCGCTTGTTTACAGGACCGTTTTAACTTCGGATATAATGATCTTCCGGACGGTGTTCCCGTAAATACCGTATCCCTTCCTTTCCCACACAACTCAACAAATCTTGCATATAATGCGGCTACCGGATTATATTCCTGGAACGAGATAGGAGCACCTGTTGTTGATGCTGAGGATTATCAGGCTGTTACTTTCAAGAATATCATTATCCAATGCGCTCCAATGATGGAATTTGATGCTAACGGATATATGATCTACGGAGTCATCGGACAGGGTGTCGGCTTCTATCTTACTAACGGAAAGGCTGTTGCGATTACCTGGTTTAAGGATGTTTTCGGACACACACAGTACTTTAATCTTGACGGAACTCCGATCACCGTTAATCCCGGTAAGACTTATATCGGTATAGTTCCCGATGATTCATGGGCACTTGTGACATTCGGCTGATATTTTTCATAAATAAAAAGAGAGGATTTCATAATCGAAATCCTCTCTTTTTTTTTCATATTTTTCGGACTGACAGCTGCCTCGCAGGTGATGTCATTAAAAATATATATCTGCTTATTCCTCAGCCGGATTTACATGGATCATTATATGCTTGACGGTGGGAAACTTCTCTTCCACCTTGGCATGAACACTTTCCGCAATGGAATGTGCTTCAAGGAGCGATATATCCCTTTTTACGGAGATCTCAAGATCTACATATATCCTGTTTCCGAACTGCCTTGTCCTCAAAAGATCGATCCCCACAACTCCGGGCTGGGCTTCGATAAATCTTCTGATTATGTTTTCCATTGTCTTATCACAGGAGGTATCAAGCATCTTGGTCAGAGCATCCTTGATGATGTCATATGCTACCTTCAATATGAGCAGACATATTATCAGTCCTGCGACCGGATCCATAAAAGGAAAACCAAGCCTTGCCATTCCTATACCTATGAATGATCCTATCGAAGAAAACGCATCCGACCTGTGATGCCATGCATCCGCTTTAAACGCCGCGGAATCAAGCTTTCTGGCATAATGCATCGTATATTGATACATCCCCTCCTTGACGATTATGGACACCACGGCTGCTATAAGCGGAAGGATTGTGGGAACGCTTATCGCTTCAGCACCTTCTGAAAGCTTTTTTATCCCGCTTATCCCTATCCCCACACCGGTTCCCGCAAGTATAAGGCCAAGTGTCAGTGAAGCGACGCACTCGAGCCTTTCGTGCCCGTAAGGATGCTCTTCATCTTCCGTCTGCTGAGAGAGCCTGACTCCGATATAGGCGATAAACGTGGCAAATACATCGGAAAGGGAATGAACCGCATCAGATACCATGGCTCCGGATCTTCCAAGTATACCTGCAATGAGTTTAAAACCCGCAAGAAATATATTTCCGAGTATTCCGACAATTGATAATTTTTTTATGACTTTCTTTTCGCTCATAGAACTTTCATACCACCGTATCAAAATAATTTCAATGCAAAATACGTTTTTTCGAAAATATGTTTGCATAGAAGAACAAATGTGCTATACTAAATACAAACAAATGTTTGAAAGGAGTCTACATGCGGGATTTCAACAAGCTTACACCCAAGCAGGAGCAGATACTTGAATATCTTAAGGAAACCATACTTGCAAAGGGATATCCGCCAACTGTCAGAGAGATAGGCGAAAAGGTTTCGCTTAAGTCCACATCCTCTGTTTTCTCGCATCTTGAAGCACTTGAGCGCAAGGGATATATAAAAAGAGACCCTTCCAAGCCGAGAGCTATTGAAATATGTGACGATTCATTCCAAATGGTGAGAACCGAGATGACCAGCGTTCCGGTATATGGTAATGTTGCAGCCGGTCAGCCACTTCTTGCCAATGACAATATCATCGAATACTTCCCTCTTCCGGCTTCCGAGCTTTCCAAGGGCCAGACCTTTATGCTGAACGTTAAGGGCGATTCGATGATCAATGCCGGTATCTTCAGCGGAGATCGGATCATCGTACGTCAGCAGAATACTGCGGAAAACGGTGAAATGGTCGTTGCCCTGATCGATGATTCCGCAACAGTCAAGACATATTATAAAGAGAAAGACCACATCAGACTTCAGCCCGAAAATGATACCATGGATCCGATAATCGTTGAGGACTGTCAGATACTTGGTAAGGTGTATGGCGTGATCAGGATATTCAGATAAGCAGTTCCCAAAACAGCCAAATCCAGGACTCAAGCAATATAAAGGATCGGTGCATTTGTACCGATCCTTTGATTTATCCTAAAACTTTAGGAACAACATTTATAAGATGCGAAAAATCATCGATATACGGGACATCCGCATCGATACTGCCGAAGCCGTAACGGGCATGAATGAACTTATATCCCGCCCTGATCGTAGCATCGTAATCGCTTTGGATATCTCCGACATAGCAGGCATCCGTAAGCAGGTTACGCATGGCAAGAAGTTTTATGTTTTCATCCTTTTGAAGCAGATTATTTCCGTAGCATTCAATATCTTCTATCAATGCTCCGGCTTTTCCGTATGGAATGCTGTAATGTTCAAGAAAAGCTTCTATATATCCTGACTGACAATTACTGACTATGTAACTGTGAAATCCCATTTTTCTGAGTTCTTCAAGAGTTTCGATCACGCGGTCATAAAGGATTCCGCCCTTTTCCCTGAGATATTTAATTTCATATTCTTCACAAGCGCTGCGAAGAACGTCACGCTCATGACCTTTTTCGGTAAATGTAAAAAGTGTATCTGCGATCACATCCATGGGCTTACCCATAACTTTTCGAAAATCATCGCAGGTGATGGTTTTATCCTTATATCCGTATTCATGCAGAATATAAGTCCATGAAGCGGCAACATTTACGGAAGAATCCCAAATCGTGCCGTCCATGTCGAAAATAATACCTTTTTTATCCATAATTCCCCGAAACTGTCCTTTTAATGAGATTTCAATAACAAATTCAGAAAAGGGAACCGCCAAAGGCAGTTCCCGAAAAAGTCAGATGAGAATTTTTTCCGCATCGCTCCATATGCGCTCAAGATCGTAAAGCTCGCGTGAATCCTTATCAAAAATATGTAAAACGATATCGCCGTAATCGATAAGGACCCAGTTTGCGGTATCATATCCTTCGATGCCTTTATGAAATATATGCTCCCTTGCAAAAGCCTCTTCAACGCCGTCGGAAAGAGCCAGTATCTGTGATCTGTTGGATCCGGAACAGATGATAAAGCTGTCTGTGATATCGGAAACCTTTTCAAGATCAAGTACAGAAATATCAAGTGCCTTCTTATCCTCAAGAACCGAGACTGCTGTTTTTATTTTCTTAAGTAACGAATCTGTCAAATCCCTGCTCCTTTTCTAAGCTCCATATCAGTTTTGATCTGGTTTTTATAATATTCATAAGCCGCGACCGAAGATGGTGCGGGCGGATATCCCTTTGCCCGGACATAATCCCGAACCGATTCCATGATCCATAAAAGAGTCTGATCAATATCCTTAAAAGCCGCTTTGCGGACACCTTCCATTATGGACAGTTCCTTTCTGTTCGGCTCGATAAAATCAGCAACGTAGACGATCTTTTCAAGAAGGGACATTCCGGGACGCCCGACGGTATGGAATCTTATGGAATTAAGAATATCTTCGTCATCGATCCCGTATTTGTCACGGGCTATGATGGCTCCGCATTTGGAATGGAGAAGAGAATGATTATCCAGTTCTTCCTGAAGAGGAGCTGTGCCGTCTTTTTCCATTATGCGGATCTTCTCATCATCAGGAATGCACTTGGCACAATCATGAAGCAGGCCGGCTATCTGTGCCTTTTTAACATCACATCCGTGTACAAAAGCAAGACACGCTGACGTATACTCCACTCCCAAAGAATGTTCAAACCTTGAAGCATCAAGATCCTTTTCAAGTTTTTTTCGAAGCGAAATGATTTCCTTGCTCATTTATCACTCACCGGAAGATGCCTTTTTTGATGCCTTCGGAAGAACGATCTTCGGGTTTTCCTTATTAGGCTTATAGAGAACTATCTTGCGTCCGATAACCTGTACAACGGTGGAACGTGTTCTTCCTGCAATGATCTCTGCAAGAGACCTTGCATCGTCCTCACAATTTTTCAGAACGGAGATCTTGAGAAGCTCGTTCTTGGCAAAAAACTCATCAAGAGCCGTAATGGTCTCGGGTGTAACGGAAGCTTTGCCGAGATTAAAAGCAGCGTCAAGATCCATCGCAAGTCCTTTTAAATATGCTCTCTGTTTACTTGTAAGTTCCATTTTATCTCTCCAACGATATGTATCAATACATATGAAGCACATGCTGTGAAGCCGCAAAGCCGGCGCATGTCTGATTTTGTTACATGATACCAAAGCAACAATTATTTGTAGTATTCAAATGAATGACCGTAAAGTCTGACAGTATCACCGTCCTTGATGCCAAGCTCTTCCAACTGGTCAAGCATTCCGTTATCCTTGAGGAAATTCTGGAAGAATGCAAATCCCTTTTCGGAATCAAGATTGGTATATCCGAGCATCTTCTCAATCCTGGGACCTTCAATGACATACTCATCTTCTTCGTCATCATAATAAACGGTATAAGGATCATCGGTGATCTTAAGGCTGATCTGGGGATCATATTCCTGCTCATAGGTGATGACCTTATCGGGAAGTGTCATAAGCAGATTGGATGCTTCCTTCAAAAGCTCCTTTACACCTTCACCCGTTGCGGCGGATATAGTCATGACCCTGATGCCCTTAGGTTCAAATTCATCCTTAAGAGCCTTAAGATTTTCATCCGCTTCTTCATATGACGAAAACAGATCGGACTTATTGGCTGCGATTATCTGGGGCTTTTTTATAAGCTCCGGATCATACTTTTCAAGCTCATTATTGATCAGCTTTACATCCTCTAAAGGATTTCTTCCCTCAGTACCTGCGGCATCAACCACGTGAATCAGAACCTTGGTCCTCTCAACATGCCTAAGGAATTCATGGCCGAGTCCGAGTCCGTCGCTGGCACCTTCTATAAGTCCGGGGATATCGCTTATGACAAATCCATATCCTCCCAAATTAACGACACCGAGATTGGGACGTATGGTGGTGAACTGATAACCTGCTATCTTGGGCTTTGCATTTGTACATGCAGCAAGAAGCGATGATTTTCCGGCATTGGGAAAACCAACAAGGCCTACATCAGCAACAACCTTAAGCTCCAAAATAACCTCAAGCTCAAGTGCTGCCTGACCCGGCTGGGCATATTTGGGAGCCTGCATGGTGGATGTGGCATAATGCTGGTTTCCGCAACCGCCTCTGCCGCCTTTAAGTATCGTATATTCCCTGCAGTCACCGGACATGTCGATTATGACCTTGCCGGACTGAGCCTCTCTTACAACGGTACCCTCGGGAACTTTGATGATGATATCCTCACCGTCTTTGCCGCGGCAATTCTTTTTTCCGCCGTTTTCGCCATTGCCTGCCTTATATTTTCTTACATTTCTGAAGTCAATGAGTGTATTGAGGCCATCATCAACCTTGAGTATGACGTCACCGCCCTTGCCGCCGTCTCCGCCGTCAGGACCGCCGTTGGTAACGTATTTTTCTCTTCTGAAAGAGACATGGCCGTCTCCACCCTTGCCGCTGATAAGAAATACGCGGGCTTTATCACAATACATACATTCACCTCAGGAAAATAATAAAAAGATAATTCCAAAAAGATCCAAAATGCTCCGGATATCGAAAAATAAATAAGGACTCTGACTAATCGCCAGAGTCCTGAAAATTACTGCTCTTTAGGATATACAGAAGCCTGAGTTCTGTCCTTACCTTTTCTCTCAAACTTGAGAACGCCGTCAACCAGCGCATAAAGAGTATCATCTCCGCCGATACCTACATTATTACCGGGGTGGATCTTGGTTCCGCGCTGTCTGTAGAGAATGTTTCCGGCCTTAACGAACTGACCGTCAGCACGCTT
>CAMNAQ010000045.1 GCA_946531495.1 uncultured Lachnospiraceae bacterium
GTCTCGATGATCTTTGCTGCGGAAGCATCAACGAGTTCATGCTCATAAGCCTTAAGTGTAATTCTCATTACTGATTTTGCCATAAAAAAAGTCGCCTCCTTTTCGCGATTTCGCGTAAGATCTTTCTTAATTGATTGAAGATCTTCGCAATCTTGCGACAAGCGGTGACTGTACACTTGCCCGTGTGTTTCCTGCTCGCTAACGAGTTAAAAACCTTGGCCCCGGTTCTTCAGGCCACACGTCGTTTCTGCCCTGTGGCAGACTGTAATGGTACAGTGACTTGTCGTCAGTATTGTAACTTGACATTCGCTCCGCGGAATAACCTGCAGGGGATTTCTCCCAGGCAGCAACCTCACGCTTCACAGCTATCACGTCACAGCATTTGATATAATACACATCCTGGAAAATAATTGCAAGAATTTTTTTAAGAATTTTTGTAAAAATTTTCCAAAAATGTTTTTTCCACAATCTATGGTGGTCATCCGGGCAAAATACCACAACCAGATGGCGCTTTTTCGTCAGGCCTTCCACCTTCCGGAAGCTCCGCAGGGAAGGAACAGCCCCGTACCCGTAACAGGAAGCCCCACTTCATCGGATTCGCATCTTCCTCCGAACCTTGGAATAAGGAGCTTTCCCATCATATGGTCCAAAACTCCCGCCTGAAGACCCGTGGTATATGAGTTGATCAGGAAAAAGAGAGGCTTATCCGAAAGGATTTTGACACAGCTTTCAATAAGAGGATAGATACTGTCCTCGATCTTCCAGATCTCACCCTTGGGTCCTCTTCCATATGACGGAGGATCCATTATTATGGCATCATATTTATTTCCTCTTCTGATCTCACGCTCAACGAATTTGCCGCAATCGTCCACCAGCCATCTTACGGGTCTGTCCGAAAGACCGCTCGAGGCGGCATTTTCCTTGGCCCATCCGACCATGCCCTTGGACGCATCCACATGCGTCACGCTTGCGCCTGCTGCCAGCGCGGCAAGAGTAGCGCCGCCCGTGTATGCAAACAGATTGAGCACCTTCACGGGATCGGAAGAATCTCTATTCAAAGCTTCTTCCTTTATTATAGAAGAAGTCCATTCCCAATTGGCTGCCTGCTCGGGAAAAACTCCCGTATGTTTGAAGGCGAAGGGCTTTAGATTAAAGGCAAGCTTTGCATGTACGGATCCGAGATCATATCCGATGCTCCACTCCTGGGGAAGTCCTCTGAATTCCCATTCTCCTCCGCCCTTTGAAGATCTGTGATAATGGCCGTTTGGCTTTTTCCATCCGGGCACTTTGTGTTCACATGTCCAGATGACCTGCGGATCCGGCCTTATGAGGATATAATCCCCCCACCTCTCAAGCTTCTCACCGTTTCCGGTGTCAAGAACTTCATAATCTTTCCATTTATCTGCTATGTACATAATAATCCCAGGTTTCCTTCATTCCGGCCTCAAGGTCCGTGTATCTGAATCCGGTCTCTTCAAGTGCGCTCCCGTCATACTTTTCCGACTCTGCGTCGCTTATCGGGAATGGAAACGGCACCTGCTGCATGAACGCTTCCTGCGGTGTGACGGTTATGACCTCAAAATCCCTGTCACATGCGCATTTAAGAACTTCCGTATAATCACTGTATGTCAGAAGCCTTGACGGAGTGACGTTAAATGCCTTTTTTGAAAATTCTCCGCTGCCGCAGGCCATCAGGGCCGCTTTCGCCACATCTGCCGCATAAACCGTCTGGAAAAACCCGTCCGACGGAGATGGCTCAAGTATCTGCCCTGCCGCGCTTATCCATTTGAAATATATATTTTCCCTCGGAGCATAATTGCCCGGGCCGTATATAACGGACGGCCTGAGAACCGAATAGTCTTCAAGCTCTCTTATTTCCTTTTCGAGGGCAGCCTTTCCAAGGATGTATGCCCCGGCCTCTCCGCCAAAATCCCTTGTTTCAAGCTCGGCGGATTCATCAAGGAGTTCTCCGGTGCCTCTTTTATATACATCCACGGTGCTGATAAATACATACCTGCCGTATCTGTTTTGCAGCGCGTCAGCCACCATTGAAATATCGCCTTTTTCATATGCGCAGAAATCGACGGTCGCATCGAAGCTGCCCGTGATCTTCTCAAGATCCTCTCTTTTTGCCCTGTCACCCTTTATATGGGTGATGCCCGGAATATCCAGGGGCCTTGTTCCGCGATTGAAAACAGTAAGCTCACAGCCCTTTTCCAGTGCCGCTTTGATAAAATGCGGACCGAGGAAATAGCTTCCACCGATTACGAGAATATTCATAGGCAAGGCTTCCTTTACTCATATGCGCCACATACTGTATAATGAATGTATATTATCACAAGGAACGGGGGAACGTAAATGAAACTGTCAGATCTGCTCTCATTCAATAACATCGTCATTCAGTGTCATGATAATCCCGATGCCGATGCGATCGGCTGCGGTTATGCCCTCTATAATTATTTCAGCAGTAAAAAGAAAAAAGTCCGCTTTATCTATTCGGGCAAAAACAAGATCACAAAATCCAATCTCGTATATCTTATCGATACCCTTGAGATACCGATAGAATTTGTAACAGATTCCATAGGCGACCCCGATCTCCTTCTCACCTGCGACTGCCAGTACGAAGAAGGAAACGTAACCTATTTTCCCGCAAAATGCGTTGCAACGATCGATCACCATCAGGTTGCAAAGGGCAAAAAGCTGCCGGAGCTCTGCGAGATAAGATCCGGAATAGGAAGCTGCTGTACCATTGTATGGGATATGTTGAAAAAAGAAGGCTTCCAGACCGATTCGAACACCTCATCCGCACTTTATTACGGGCTTTTTACCGATACAAACGCTCTGTCCGAAATATCCCACCCTCTCGACAGGGATATGATGGATGAGATCTATTTCGATAAATCACTGATCCGCAGACTAAACGGAATGAATATCACGCTCGAGGAGGCCAAGATCGCAGGAATCGCACTTCTCGGAGTGGAGTTCCATCCCGAGAACAGATATGCGATCCTCGAAGCACAGCCCTGCGACCCCAACATACTCGGACTGATAAGTGACTTCTTCCTTGCAGTAGATACGGTTGATGTATGCCTTGTTTATTCCGTACTTGATTATGGTGTCAAATTCTCAGTAAGAAGTGACACACCCGAAGTCCGTGCGGATGAGCTTGCAGCATATATTTCCAAGAATATCGGTTCCGGCGGCGGACATATGGACAAAGCCGGAGGCTTTATACAGAGCGCATTGCTTGAACAGTTCTATAAGAACTATGCGCAGTCCGGCGAAAGAGAGCGTGTTGCGGCTGTAACCCCGATACTCAGGGAAAAGATGCAGAATTATTATTCCAATTCCGATATCATCTACGCAGGAAAGACCAAGATCTCAAACCGCGGAATGAAGGAATACGAAAAGCTTCCGGTTGTTCAGGGCTATGTGATCCCTTCGGAATTCCTCGAGCTCGGAACCCACATCCTTGTAAGATCAATGGAAGGCGACCTGAATCTCATGGTCGAAGAAGATACCGTTGTAATGATAGGTATAATCGGAGAAGTATGGCCCACCAAGCTCTCTGTCTTCAAAAAGGGATATAAAAAGCTCAAGGGAAAATACAATCTGAAGCTGGAATATACTCCGACCATAAGAGTCATCTCAAGCTCGGAGACAATAGAGCTGGAACCATACGCGCATATGTGCGTCTCTACAGCCACAAGTCATATCATGGCAAAGCCTCTTAAGAAGGAAGCCAAGGTCTTCACCAAATGGCACAAGAACGAATATCTCAAGGGAGATCCGGGAGATTATATCGCATACAAGCTTGGCGACCCTGATGATATCTATATAATAGGCAAGGATATTTTCGCAGGGTCATATAAGCCTGTATAAGATCCGTGTCAGACAGATCCTTTTTACATACCGCAATGCAAAAGCCCCGTGGAACTCCACGGGGCTTTAATACTTACTCAGATCACTCTATTCCGTACTTTCTCATCATCTCATGACTCATCACTTCATTTCCGACATAATCGTTTCCCAGAGCGATCAGTTCTTCCACACTCTTTATCTCAAAATACCCAAATGCCCCGAAATCTTCAGTGGGGTCGGAGAAGGCCATATAGCAGTTCCCGCCTTCGATGTCATAGTGCATAAGCCCATTCATCAGTGCTCTTGCCTTAAATTCACTCATATCAATGATCGCGGAGATTCCGTCGACTTCAAGAATAAGGGTATCGTCCGAAAAAACAAAGGAAACATATTCCTGATCCGCGGCCATCGAAATTCTTTGTCCTCTGAGCACATCCACAACAGCAACTACATTCCCCTCATCATCGTACAGAGATGCAATTCCGTTGCTCTGTACAACTATCAGTCCGGCATCGCTCATGCACACATCCAGTATTCTCGAATCACCGGAAGCTACACTGAAGACCTTTCCTCCATCCGTCTCATAAACGGTAGCCTCTTTAACGGTTGAAATAACAAATTTCGAAGAATCGGGGCTCCAGGATGCAAAGCAGGATTCATTAAAGCCAAAGTCTATGACCTGCCCGGATTCAAGATCTATTCCATATGCACCAAAAGGTGTGAAGCCTGATTTTGTTACCAGGGCGTATTTTCCGTCACCGGATACATCTATATGGAAATTTCTGATAGAGGACGGGATATCACCGACAAGCTCGATCTTATCATTTGTTCCCGAGGCCATGTCATACACTCCGATATACCTGCCATCCGGAGTATAATCATCATATGCATAAAAGATCTTTCCATCCTCAGCATCAGTATAAGCCGTATCCAGTCCGTCAATAACAAGAACACATGAAATATCTCCGCTCTCCAGATCAACCTTGTAGAACTTAGCACATTTAGGCTCACTGCCGGAGATTTCAGCGGTATTTTGGTAATACACATTTCCGGATCCGTCACTGCACAAAAATGTCACTTTGTTTGCATCGTTTCCTGAAATCTTCTCGTTCCATTCCATCCTGCAATTATCCGTATCATAACAATACATTGTCATATCGGATGCAAGCAGAACCAAACGATCATCTGTCGAGATGTATTGCACAATGGAGTCCGTTCCGCTCTCAGGTACGGGAACAAGCGTCCTGTCATAGAACTTCGTATAATACTCGGTTACGTATGAAGAGCCTCCATACTGCACCAGGAATCTGTTACCCTCGCCCTCCATCCAATAGACCTCGGTACTTTCGACGCGTTCGGAAAAAAAGGTCCTTGCGCTCATCACGGACTCCGGATCCTTGAGATTGATATTCAGATACAGTCCATTCCTGAGCATTATTACAAGTGCGCTGTCATCAACCGTAACATAGGAATCGATATACTCGGATACCAGCTCCTTAACGGCAAGCACCTCTCCGGTATCTTCATTCACAATAAGACATTTATTGGAAAACAGTATCGCCGCGATCCTCACGGCATCTTCTCCCGTCCCCCAATTAGCGTACTGGATATTAGACCCGAAGCCCACAAGGGTATGTGGCACAGACACATTCCAAAGCTCTGCTCCGGTATGGATATCGTATGCGGCATTATAGCGGACAGTTTCCGCAAGCACCTGGGTAGTATAGATCATATAACTGTTACCGAAAACATCCTGTTCATAGGATACGATCAGCTTTTCACCGTCTTCCGAAAACCTGAATTCCTCGACCGACTGATATGATTCTCCGATCTTTGTCCAGGTGCTCTCAGTCCTGTCATATACATACAATTCCCTGTAGGTAAAATCCACCAGGCACAAAACAGCAACCTTGGAACCGTCATAGGATATTCTGGATTCCAGAGCCGTCACTCCGGATATAAGACTGTCGTCCGGCGTTCCCAATTCTTCTTCGATATCATGCTCTTCCTTAATGCTTCCGTCATTCAGATCTATAAGCATGACCACGTCGCCGGGAGTATACAAAAGATCCGATGTGGAAAACAATGCCCTCATCATATCATCGGCAGAATAGCTGCACTCTTTTTCATTCAGGGAAAGGCTCCAAAGCACCGTCTCAATATCGGTATCGTAAACCCTTATCTCGTCGGAATAAGCCAGGATAAGCTTTCCGTTTTCACCGAATATAAAATCATTCAGATTATGACCATCCTCTTTAAAGGATCCGAGGAGTGTGTGACTTACCGCATCCCAGACCATCATATCCCCCTGTGCATCAAGGATGGCGATCCGGTAATTATCCGAATCCACACGGTATTTCTTGATCGAAGTTCCCGTGCCGTACTTCCAGACAGGTGAAGTTGTTAATAGTCCCGGAGTCGTATACGAACCAAGAGCTTCCGTCAGGGCAAACTCTGCCTCACTTGTAACGGGCCTGTCACTTCCATCCGAAGGAAGAGCCGCAAGTGCCAGCTGAACCGCTCCGAGTCTGTCACCGCCCAGCAGAAGCTCCCTGGATTCCGATGCCAGATACATGGACTGATTCCTGAGTGAATCCTGATAATTCTGCTGGGCAGTCAGATAATTGGCCTGGGCCATGTCATAGTTTTCCTGGGCCAGCTGATAATTGAATTGTGCAAGATCATAGTTTTTCTGGATCTGGAACAGACTCCAGATAAGATAACCTATCGCAAAGGATGCCAGCAGTGCAGCAGCTGATGCAATGATACCGATCCTTCTTCTTTCATACTGCTTTCTGCGCTGAACAAGCTCGTCATAGGAGCATCCGAGCATCGAAGCAGCAAGACGGGGAAGCTCAGTTTTGCGTGCCTTTTTTATTCCAATACGATAATCACAGCTCAAGGGCTCTATCAGCTCTTCCCTTGTCTCTTCGATCCCGTTCGCGAGCTTTCTCGTAACAGTCTCACGGCGAAGGATCTCGGGTATCACCTCTTCCGGTTCACCGTCAACAAGTACGGTCAGGATATTCTTCTTGCTGTGATACTTCAGGAAGGTATCTATTTCCTTCTGAACCCAGATAGATTCCCCGGTTCTTTCCGAGCATATGACAATGAGAAAATCCGAATTTTGAAGGGCAACATCTATATCATCATTAAGGTCGCTGGTAATAGGAAGCTCTTCCTTATCACGGAAAACTCTCTCAAATCTCTTTATCCCGGTCTTCTTCTGTATTGCGGAAGGAATCCGGAATCTTTCCAGCTGTGTCTGAACCTCGGAAGCGATCTTTATGTCTTCCTTGGCATGTCTGTATGAGATGAATGCATTGTACTTTCTTTCCATATTTTCCTCTTTCGAACGCAAAACCTATTCAGAATTATAACACGTATCAAAGCATTTTATTATCCGGTTAATGATTATTAATCCAATAATATATGACGGAAAAAATATTAATTGAGTTTATAGAACGTATACGCAATTATGATTAACATTTTATCGGATGTATAATCCAAAAACCGGCGTTAAGGATATCGCTTATGTCAGTCATAAGCAAAAAGGAGAGAACAATGGACAAAAACAGTGAAACATTTAATTCCAAAAACATACCCCGATATGATAAACAGTGTATTTTCAGGATACTCCGGGATTTTCGCGAATCCATCGGACATAGCAGATCAGCCGCAGGTTATGACCTTACAGTAGACAGGTACTCTTTCGAGCTTGGAAACAGCATCAGAACATTCAGGGAAACGGTCGAGTTATCTCAAAGTGATATCGCACTTCTCCTTGATCTTTCCCAGCCCACCATATCCCTGATAGAAGCAGGCCGCTCCGACATAAGGGCAAGGGATCTGTTCACTCTGTGTCTTTTCAGCAGATCCGATTATTCCATGCAGATGCTGAAGCGAAAGAACATCCGTTGCAATTCCATGGAACCGATATACAGATATCTTAAGTCGATCATCGGTGAAGACGGACTGCTTGGACTTGCGGAAGATATAAGAAATATGTTCAGTTCATCAGGATCAGAAACAGGTTACAGCATCTGAGAGACAATATGAGGAGGGAATAATGAATCAGGATAAAAGGCTTGATCCGTCAAACTGGATCAATCGTCCGATGAACGGATTCGGAAAGATAAAAAATGAACTTTGTGTAGTCGCAGTCAGATCGGATGGTCCGGACAAAGCTTTCGCAAAATATGTTTCAGATTCAAAGGAAGGCATGAGTCTTATACTGTGCAGATATGTAAGACAGGGGGCTGAGGAACTGGCTCTCCCCATCGGCATGGATGAGGGCAGAAGCTTTAATGTACCCATGAAGATAATGATAGATATTGCGCTTGAGAATATGAACCGGATCTTCCCGGCTCTCATAACCGATGTAAGTACCGGAATTGTATGCGATGCAGAGAAAATACCGGAAAGGAAAAGAAGCGACACCCCGTCCGGGCGCATGTATTCCTTCACGCCGGCTGAAACATCCGTGTCTGCGGAAGAACAGGTTCAATATGACAGCGGTTCATCATCAAGACTTCGTTATATTGTCAATACTTCGGAAGCCGTCGGAGAAGCTCTTCTGTTTTATCCCGGTTTATTGCATAAGCTCGGATCCATGACCCGGCATGATCCCATAATCCTGAGCGGCGCACCCGGCAAGCTCTATATCTTTGATTCAACAGGAAGAAAGAACAATCTGAACGGATATCTGAAAAGATACATGGAACGTTTCAACACGGATTCCTTCGAGCCTCATATATACAAATATTATCGTGCCAACAGGATAGTATATGACCTAACGCCGGTCAGCTCCGAAGGAAAAAATATGCTGAAAAAAGCTCACATCCCCAAAGGCAGCGTTGTAAGCGCCTGGGGGGATGTGAGTTACAGATGCAGACTGCTTGATATAAATCGCGACAAATAGATCATTTGCCAAAAAGTCATGGTTGGAGGATTATGACTATTCAAATGCACTTAACTGCGATTCACAAAGCCTTCTGTAATTACCGTTTTCTATCTTCATCAGTTCATCATGCGTTCCCTTCTCCTCGATCATGCCATGATCCACATACAATATGCAGTCGGCATTCCTGATAGTTGAAAGTCTGTGTGCGATGATAAAACTGGTACGGCCCTTAAGCATCTCGGCAAGACCCTTTTGAAGAAGTATTTCCGTCTCTGTGTCTATAGCCGCCGTAGCCTCATCAAGTATGAGGATCTTGGGATCTGCAAGCACTGCTCTCGCAAAAGAGATGAGCTGGCGCTGTCCCGCGGAAAGTCTAGAGCCTCTTTCATTAACCTCTGTATCATATCCCTTTTCAAGTGACATGATGAAGTCATGTGCACATACGGTCTTGGCAGCTCTTATAACATCTTCGTCAGTGGCTGCCTTGTTACCGTAACGGATATTGTCCATGATCGTTCCCGAGAAGATGAACGAATCCTGCATCATAACGCCCATCTGGGTTCTGAGTGATCTTATGGTGACATCCTCGATATTGACTCCGTCTATAAGTATTTCGCCGGAGGTAACATTGTAGAATCTGCTTATGAGATTAACTATCGTAGTCTTGCCTGCACCGGTAGGTCCCACTATTGCATAGCTTTCACCGGGCTTAACCTTAAAGGACACTCCGTGAAGAACCTCAACACCGTCTTCATATGCGAATTTTACATCCTTATATTCAACCTCGCCGGTAATTGGCGGCATCTCGCCGGCTCCCTCTTTATCCTTTACAAGCACGGGAGCATCGATAGTCTCAAAAATCCTCTCGAGATAAGATATGGCCGTCAGGAGTGAATTATAGAAATTCGCAAGAGTCATTATGGGCTGCCAGAATCTTGCGGCATATCCGGTAAATGCGGTGAGCAGACCGACCGTGATAAGCACATCTCCCTTTGCAAGCCAGCCAATTCCGAGAATGTAGATGATAGATGCGGTGATGACATTTATATTATTGATCATCGGCCATAGGATGAAATTATACTTTACCGCATTCAGCCAGGAGGATCTTGCTTCTCTGTTAAGAGTATTAAAGTATTCGGTATTGTAATCCTCTCTTACAAAGGACTGTGTAACCCTTATGCCGTTTACGGACTCCGCAATATACGCATTAAGGTTGGACTGCTTGTTGGACTGAAGCTGCCATGCCTTGTGCTGCCTGTTCTTGATGAAGACGATGACAAATGCGAGTATCGGCATTCCGCAGAGCACTATCAGTGTGAATTTCACATTGAGGTAAAGCATGAACACCACTATGAATATCATGGAGAAGATATCCGTAATGGTATTGACTATACCGTTGGACAGAAGGTCGGAAAGATTATTAACATAGTTGACCACTCTGACCTGGATCTTACCGTGGGGCTTATCGTCAAAATATGAAAAGGGCAGCTCCTGAAGGTGTATGAACAGTTCTCTTCTCAGATTATAGATAACTCCCTGTCCTACCTGTGATGTAAGCTTGATCTTCAGTCTTGTAATAAAAGCACACACCACAGTGATGAGAAATGTCGCAGCAGCATACATAACTATCCTGTAGATGGCATCCTTTTGGGACAATTGTCCCCCAAAATTAGTCTCGGTGATGACATCCATGACATTTTTCATGAGGATCGGAATAAGCATTGATAAGGCACTCGATAAGATCATTATCACGACCGCTATCGCGAGCTTTCCCTTGAAGGGTCCCACATAATGTCCGAGCCTTTTAAGCTGGTCCAGGTCAAAGGACTCTTCCAGATTTTCATCTTCGTTTATCTTATTTCTTGCCATAACAATCTCCTCGAAAACAGGTATCCGTCATATAACGATGCAAACTCCTGCTTCCCGGTTTATAATCCTTCCCTTGATATCACCTGTTCTATGCCGTTCTCGATCTGAGATCTCCGAGCTGATGATCATAAACCGTCTTGTAATAACCTTCTGTTTTGATCAGCTCTTCGTGAGTTCCCTGCTGGACTATCCTTCCGTCCTCCACAACAAGGATCATATCCGCATCACGGAGTGATGAGATACGCTGGGCTATGATAAATACCGTTTCATTCTCCAGCATCTTAAGATCCTTCTGGATCTGTGTCTCAGTCTCCATATCAACTGCGGATGTAGTATCGTCCAGTATTACTATCGCAGGCTTTTTGAGAATGGCTCTTGCAAGAGCTATTCTCTGCTTCTGGCCTCCGGAAAGACCGATGCCTCTTTCACCGACAACCGTGTCATATCCGTCCGTCATCTCGTTAATAAAGCCGTCGGCATCAGCCATCTTAGCTGCCCACTTAACCTGATCAAGAGTGCATTCCGGATCGCCGTAAGCGATATTTCCTTCTATGGTATCGGAGAAAAGAAAGACATCCTGCATCGCAAGTCCGATACTGTCACGAAGTCTGTGGAGCTCCATTTCCCTTACATCAACTCCGTCCACCAAAACGGCACCGTCCGTAACATCATAGAACCTGCATATGAGATTCATGATCGTGGTCTTGCCTGAACCGGTTGCACCAAGTATGCCTATGGTCTCTCCGGGCTTTACATGGAATGAAACATGATCGAGTATTGGTTCACCCTCAACATTGTATGAGACATCCCTGAATTCAACCTCACCGCGTACCTTATCTCCCTTTCTGGGATTGACAGGTGTGGTGATCTGGGGCTTTTCGGAAACCGTGGTGTATATCTTTACTACAGACGTTGTAAATCTCTGATAATCATTGATCAGCCATCCGAACATCCTGAGAGGCATATTGAGCATCCACAGATAAGAATTGACCATGACCATATTGCCGAGGGTCATCTCACCCCTGATACACATGATGCCGCCCACGAGCATAAGTATTACCGTAAGGAGCGAAGACAGGACTTCAAATACGGGAACATACTTTGTCCATACCTTAGCTGCATCGAGCTCGGAATCACGGTACTCCGCATTTTCCTTATCGAATTTTTCAAGCTCATAATCTTCCTTGGCAAAGGCCCTGACCACACGGTTTCCTGATATATTTTCCTGTGCAAGGGCATTGAGGGATGAAAAGCGTTCCCTGATCTTCATGAATTTCGGCTTGATGGCCTTTGACTGAAGATAGGTGGTAAAAGCGCTTATGGGAAGCACTGTGATCATTGCCAGTCCGATCCTCCAGTCTACGGAAAAGATCATTACAAGCGCGATCACAAAAAGAAGTACATTCTCGTAAATGGAATAGATGACATAGGCAACAAAATGCCTTATCGCCATCATATCACCGGTCTGACGGCTCATCAGATCTCCGGTCCTGTTTCTGTTATAGAAGGAGAAATCCTTCTGGAGCAGACTTCTGTATACGCCATCTCTCATGTCATAGAGCATGTCCTGTGAGCAGGTCTCAAAAAGCCACTGCGAGGAAAGCTTAAGTACGGCACGCATAAGAGCGCAGCCGATCATAAGAGCTATCGCCATGGGAAGTGCTCCCATTCTCTCTGCTATCCCTGTTCCGTCACCTATGATGTCATCAACTATAAATCCCGTTATCTTGGGATTGACTATTGTAAGCGCACTGCAGAAGGTGACAAGTATAAGTCCCACGCCTTCCTTCCATTTGTATTTGGAAAGATAGCGGTAAAACCACCTGAGCGCTCTTTTCCATTCCGGATCATTCAATTTCTTTCCCATTACTCAAACCTCATACCCGGTATTATCCGGGACAATCTCCTGCAGCTCCCGTTCCCGATCACAAAGATCGGCTGCCGTAAAGTCATATAGCGGGGATGGATCTTCATATTTCTGCTTTCGTATGATAAAGATATTACGGCAAATAGACATATTTTCAATGATTTAATATGCTGTAAACTTGACTTTTTCTGCTTTAAAGAGCAAAATTCAGTCAACACATAACAAAATCCGAAACATAATGAACAGATGTAAGATACCATGGTATATATCAGGGCGTGCCGGGCGCTCGCGAAAGGATCGGATATGATCAGGATACCTTATGCAGGTTATAACTATTACCATCAGGACGGCTGGGAGATAAACAGGCCAAACGGCATCAGATTCTACAGCATCATACAGATAAGAAATCCGTTCTACTATGAAGAAGGCGGAAAAACGGTGTATGTGGACCGTACAGGCTTTCTTTTCTACAGACCTCTCGATCCGGAGCATTTCTATTATAAGGACGGCCCCTACACCGACGACTGGATACATCTTGAAGATGATAACGGTGAGCTTGATGAATTATTTGAAAAGCTCGGATTGGAATTTGCAAAGGCGCTCATCGTATATGACAGCTCCGAGGCATCTGCCATCATGCAGAGCATTGCGGCCGAGGTAAGAAAAAAGAGTTCAAACCATGACTTCATAATGGATTCACTCGCAAGACTTCTGATATATAAGATCGCAGATGCAAAGGCAGAAAGCGTAAATCCGAAAAAGGATTTTGCATCCGGGACCCTTGAATCATACAGGCCGGCATTCAACAGACTCCGGGGAAGGATCTACCAGGGCGGAGAGGCCGCCAGGATAGAGAACGTTTCGGATCTTGCGGATGAAATGAATATGAGCATCTCATATTTTCAGCATGTGTATAAGGCTCTCTACGGAGTTCCGGTAACAAAGGATCTTATCATATCAAGGATAGAATATGCCGCATATCTCCTCAGGAACAGAAATGCAGGCATCTCCGAAATAGCGGCATCATGCGGATATGAGAGCATAGAGCATTTCAACAGACAGTTCAAGAAATTAAAAGGCTGCTCCCCCACGGATTATGTGAAGGAGCAGCACGGACTCAAATAGAATAGATATGAAAAGGGAGGCGCTGTATATAACCGGTCGAGACTTCGGTGTCTGCGAGAAAACGGGCGCCCGGCCCGAGCGAAGCGAGCGGCCCGCGGCATAAAACCTAAACGGCCTTGATCTGTTTTCCGCCTGACACCGAAAAGCGAGAAAGGTTATATACAGCACCTCCCTGATTTAATACTCTGTTTTATATGATATTGCGGATGCCCTCGCAGATACGTCTTGCGGCTGCAGGTCGGTTCATGGTGTAGATATGGACTCCGTCGGATCCCGCCGCAATAAGGTCGATGATCTGGCTGATCGCATAATACAGTCCTGCGTCAAAGAGAGCATCCTTGTTATCCTCATACCTGTCGATTATCCTTGCAAACCTAGGCGGAAGCTTGGCTCCGCAGGTTGTAACCATGCGCTTTATGCTCTTTGCAGAAAGGCAGGGCATTATTCCCGGAGTGATCGGTACATCTATCCCCGCGATCCTCGCATCCTCCACAAAGGAAAAGAAATCATCATTGTCAAAAAACAGCTGACTTAAGAGCACCTCAGCTCCCGCTTCAACCTTCTTTCTGAGATTAGCCATCTCCTGAACCCTGTCTGCGGATTCCGGATGGTTTTCGGGATAACAAGCTCCCGCAATGCAAAAACCCGTACGGGGCTTGATATAAGATATAAGATCAGATGCATGGGCAAATACTCCCTTCGCAGGAGCATTGGGATTTACATCTCCTCTGAGAGCAAGGATGTTTTCTATCCCGTTTGTTTCAAGCTGGCTGCAGAATTCTCCGATCTCTTTTTCGTCATAGCAAAGACAGGTAAGATGAGCCACCGCCTCGGTATGATACTGTTCGCGTATCTTCCTGCAGATCTCTATTGTCTTATTATTATTGGAGCTTCCGCCTGCACCGAAGGTGACACTGATATAATCAGGTTTCAGATCACAAAGTATCTCAAGTGTTTCATCAATGTTATCAAGTTCTTCCTGCGCCTTGGGCGGAAAGATCTCAAATGACAATACTCTTTCTTTGCTCTTGTATATATCCGTAAGCTTCATAAGATTCCTCTTTTCATATATGATCATTTTGTAAAGGTAATCATATATACCCCCGAAGTTATTCTACACGTTTTTGACCTGTGTTGCAAAACAGTTCAAAAAGCTTTTTACGTGAGGATAACAAAACCGGCCTCATCCGCAAAAGGAAGAGGCCGGCTGCATTAGCCAAGATCATACGGCAGATCTTATGCTTTTATAAATTGCTCTTTCTGGGCTGAATAGCCTTGTTGTTTTCAGCCACCTTATTGTTTTCACCGATCCTGTTTCCCACAAGGATACCGTCTACAAACACATTGATATTTACGCTGAGTATGGCCAGCATCCCCGGGAACACTGCCTTACGGTATGCGGACGTTATAAAGTCGGAATTCTGTTTTTATTCTGTAATATCCATCAAAAGGCCATTTACTTCCCAAACCCTGTTTACACTATATTATCTCAAAATATGCATCAAAAGTGTATCAGGGTTTTCATTTTTTGAAGAAATACAATTATTGACTTAAAACCCCTCACAAATTATTATTGATACATACGAGTCTTTTCGTAA
>CAMNAQ010000046.1 GCA_946531495.1 uncultured Lachnospiraceae bacterium
TGTACAGAAGTAAACCGTTTGAATATAGATAAATATATTCAGTAAGATGGCGAACTGAAAGCGGATGGTCATTGACCATCCGCTTTTTCTAATCCTATGTCCGGATAAGCATCCACTCTTACGTCTCATCCTCACTTACGTTTCATCCCCGCTTACGTCAGGATGATCATATAGTTATTTGCTTCATTTTGTGAGCTGTCCATACATATCGGGTCTTCTGTCCCTGAACACACCCCACTCCAGTCTGACGCTCCGAAGCTTCTCAAAATCATACACGGCAGTCAGTATCTCTTCGTCATCAGTTCCGGCCTTTGCGATCACATCACCTGTTTCATTCGTAAGAAAGCTTGTCCCATAAAATTTCAGGCTGCTTTTCTGCCCGCCGTTTTCTTCACAGGGACTGACCTCTTCTGTTCCGTATCTGTTGGCGGCGGCAACCGGAATTATATTGGCTGCGGAATGCCCCTGCATTGTCCTCATCCAATGACCGGAGCTGTCCCCGCCAAGGATGGGCTCGCTTCCGATAGCCGTCGGATAAAGTATGATATCCGCTCCAAGAAGAGCAAGACTCCTTGCAGTTTCGGGAAACCACTGATCCCAACATATTCCGATACCGACCTTTCCATATGTCGTATCGAACACCTTAAAGCCGGTATTGCCCGGCGTAAAATAAAACTTCTCCTGGTAAAAATGGTCGTCGGGAATATGCGTTTTTCTGTAGATTCCCAGATTCTTCCCACAATCCAGCATGACAACTGTATTATACAAAGCAGTTCCCGCTCTTTCATAAATACTTACCGGGAGAACAACGGCAAGCTCCTCCGAAAGATGTGTCAGCTCCCTTACGGCGTCATTATCTTCAACGCTTTTTGCAAACTCATAATAATCATAGCGTCTTTCCTGGCAAAAATACTGCCTTTCGAAAAGCTCCGGCAAAAGAATTATCTTCGCACCATTTGATGCCGCATTTCTTACCAGTCTCTCAGCTGCGGCAATATTTTCATTTACATCCCTTGAGCAGCTCATCTGAACTGCAGCCACCATTATCTCAGACATATTATCCCCTTTATAATTTCAATGCTACTTCAAGGATCCGGCTTCTAAATAAGAGGTATCTGCTGGGTGATGCAATGTATATTGCCTCCGCCAAGCAGTATCGCTCTTGCATCTATCGGTACTATCTCTCTGTCAGGAAGAAGCTTACCGAGAATGCTTACCGCTCTTTCATCGCTCAGTCCGTTAGCTCCACCAAACCGGGGAACCAGCACCCTTGAGCCTGCAAAGTAAAAATTCACATAGCTTGCCGCAAGTCTTTCTCCGGTCTCTCTCTCATCCTCGCCGGGTTCAAAGATATAATTATCTATATCCTCTTTTGTGCAGCACACCGGAACATCCGGGATGGGCAGCTTATGCACCGTGATCTTTCTGCCCTTTGCATCAGTTACTTTCTCAAGATATTCAAGATCCGCTCTCGACAATTCATACTGTGGATCGTCCCGATCATCAGTCCATGCAAGCACAACTTCACCCGGGCGGATAAATGCACAGACATTATCAACATGCTCGTTGGTCTCGTCATTATATATCCCGCGGGGAAGCCACAGAACCTTCTGTACTCCAAGACAGCTTTTCAGCTTTTCCTCTATTTCTTCTTTGGTCATATCAGGGTTTCTTCCGGGTGACAGAAGACAGCTTTCGGTTACAAGAAGCGTTCCTTCCCCGTCGGTATGAATACTTCCGCCCTCGAGCACAAATGGAGCTGCATCAAGCACCTTATCTCCCAGAAACGCAGCAAAGCTTTTTGCAACCTCCTGATCCCTGCTCCAGTCAGCATAGAGTCCGTCATATAAGCCGCCCCATGCATTGAAGTTCCAGTT
This sequence comes from uncultured Lachnospiraceae bacterium, assembly GCA_946531495.1. Classification (GTDB taxonomy): domain Bacteria; phylum Bacillota; class Clostridia; order Lachnospirales; family Lachnospiraceae; genus AC2028. The sequence continues at coordinate 1,878 of CAMNAQ010000046.1, forward strand.
GACCGCAATTCGTTTTTTTGCCCCTATATCAGTCACATATGTGGGACCGGTGTCCCTTGCCCAGGAATCATCCGTTTCCATCTCAAGGATTGTCAGTCTGCAGGTATCACCGGATAATGACAGTCTCCCGGTCACATATTCTTTTTTACCCGGACTAACGATCAGAAATACCTGCTCGCCTTTAAGAATGTTGATGATAACATCCGAAAAAGCCTTCTCGGCTGCTTCAGTATCCCTGCCCCAGCTTCCGGGCCTTTCCGGCCATATCATAAGAGTTCCGAGATGGGGCTCAAACTCCGCGGGAAATCTTATCCTGTTGTCTGTAACAGTGTCTGTTCCGCATCCATTATCCGGAGATGCCTTTTTTATCTTCATCACAGCCTCTCCTTAAAAGCTTCATAGCCGAATCTTTTTACAAGCTCATATCTGTCATCATCTTCGGAATCCTTCTCCAGTACTATATCCGGAAGAGGCATTCCGTTGAATGTATTATTCTTGACCATGCTGTAGATTGCCATATCACCGAATGTCAGGATATCTCCCACCTTCGGAAGTGTCTTAAGCCTGTATATGCCTATGATGTCACCCGCAAGACAGGTTCTTGAAGCAAGCCTTACCCAGATGCCGTCCTCCACACTGCGGCCATCAAAAGGCTTTGTCCCGGGTCTGCTCTCAAGCGCTCCGGTAAGAGGAGGTGTATATGGCATCTCCAAAACATCCGGCATGTGGCACGCTGCGGATGCATCGAGAATCAGGGTAGGGATATCGTCACTGTTTACAGCATCCATTACTCTTGTGACCAATATGCCGGCATTAAGCGCGATCGCTTCACCGGGCTCAAGGTAGATCTGAAAACCGTAACGCTCCCTTACATCCCTCAGAAAGCTTACAAGGCGTTCCACCTCATAATCATCTCTTGTGATATGATGTCCGCCACCCATGTTGATCCATTCGATCTGCCTTAGCTGCTCTCCAAACCTTTCTTCAACATAGTGAAAGGTATCTATGAGAGGCTGAACATTCTGCTCGCAAAGAGTATGGAAATGAAGTCCAGTAACCCCCTCCGGAAGCTTATCCGGAAGATCACACCTTCTTATACCGAGTCTTGATCCTCTGCTGCAGGGATCGTATATCTCATGTCCTTCCTGCGTTGAGAATTCGGGATTGATGCGAAGTGCGACTTTTATCCTTCCGGATCTCTGATAAGGCTCCCACACAGGTCTGTGGAGCTCAAGCTGTGAGAGGGAATTAAAACAGATATGGGTACATATCTCACACAGCTCCTTCATTTCCGAGGGATCATATGCAGGTTCAAAAACATGGTTTTCTGCCTTGTAAGCTGCATCTGCTTTTCCGAATGCATTGCTGCAGATATTATCTTCAGCCACGTCCTGCGCCTCACCCCTGCAGAGCGCTTCCGATGATGCACTGCGCCGAAACTCCTCTTGAGAGAGCCTTGCTTCGTATATCCCCGATGCGGTGGTGCCGTCCAGATACGAAGCTATGAGCGGATACACACGGTACATTGAAAACGCCTTCTGCGCAAGCAGTATCTTACAGCCTGACTGCAGACGGACATCCTTCAATATTTCCAGATTATGTTTAAGAGCCCCTTCCCGAACGATATAGGAAGGGGTTCTGAGCTCGCTGTATTTCATTCATCACTCCACAAGAACCGGATTTTCATCAACAACCCAGGGAAGGCCGTACTCATTCAGCATATCCATGTAAGGATCCGGATCGAACTCATCGGTAGTAAATACTCCGGGCTTTTTCCAAAGTCCCTTTACCACAAGCGCGGTTCCTATCATTGCGGGAACTCCGGTGGTATAGCTTATGGCCTGGCTTCCCAGTTCTTTATAGCACTCCTGGTGGTCGCATACATTGTAGATATATATCTTCTTTTCCTTGCCGTCCTTGCGTCCGGTAAAGATACATCCGATATTGGTCTTTCCGACAGTTCTGGGACCAAGGCTTGCGGGATCCGGAAGCAGAGCCTTGAGAAACTGAATGGGAACTATCTCTTTTCCCTCGAAATTTATGGGGCTTGTCGAGAGCATTCCAACATTCTCAAGACATTTCATATGTGTAAGATAGCTCTGTCCGAATGTCATGAAGAATCTGATCCTCTTTACATTCGGGAAGTTACGTCCGAGAGCTTCTATCTCCTCATGGTGAAGGAGATACATATCCTTTTCGCCGACCTCAGGGAAGTTATATACCCTCTTGATCTCCATGGGGCTGGTTTCAACCCACTTTCCATTCTCCATATAGCTTCCGTTAGCTGACACTTCACGGAGATTGATCTCGGGATTGAAGTTGGTCGCAAAAGGATATCCGTGGTCACCGCCGTTGCAGTCAAGGATATCTATGGTATCTATCTCATCAAAATAATGCTTTGCGGCATATGCGGTGAAAACACTGGTGACGCCGGGATCAAAGCCTGTTCCGAGGAGTGCTGTAAGCCCTGCCTCTTTGAACTTCTCTTCATATGCCCACTGCCAGCTGTAATCGAAATATGCCGTAAATCCCTTCTCCGCACATCTCTTCTCGTATATGGCTCTCCACTCGGGATCATCCGTGTCTTCAGGCTCATAATTGGCCGTGTCGATGTAATCGACTCCGCATTCAAGGCAGGCATCCATTATAGTCAGATTCTGATAGGGAAGCGCAACATTCAAAACCGCATCAGGCTTATAGGAAGATATAAGCTTTACAAGATCATCCTTGCTGTCTGCATCAACCTTTGCTGTAGAAAGCTTTACCGGTGATCCTGACTTTTCTATCTTATCCTTCAACTGAATACACTTACTCTCGGTGCGGCTTGCTATCATCAGTTCAGAGAATGTCTCACTGTTCTGACAGCACTTCTGGATGGCAACCTGTGCCACGCCTCCGCAGCCGATAACCAATAATCTGCTCATAATGGGTCCTCCTGTATCTTTAAATACTTCGTTCCTTACCGAATGTTCAGGGACTGATAAAAAAGCATCATTCCTCTTCCTTCATGATATCCTCAACATACTTAGGAAGCATGAATGCTCCCTGATGCAAATGTGTCGTGTAATACCATGTCTTTATATTTCTTTTTTCCCAGCGCTCGGGATCAAAGTCCTTAAGCGGATGGTACTTCTTGGATGCGAATCCGAAGAGCCAGTAGCCCGCAGGACATGTGGGAATATGCGCCTGATACACTCTTGTTATGGGGAAGGACTTGAATACCTTCCTGTGCATGGCCCTGCAGTTTTCCTCGTCCTCATCAAAGAACGGACTCCCGTGCTGGTAGACCATTATACCGTCTTCATGAAGTGCCTTGTAGCAGTTGCCGTAGAATTCCTTGGTAAAAAGCCCGGCCTCATGTCCCAGAGGATCGGTGGCATCGTTTATTATAAGATCGTATTTATCCTTGCATCTTCTCAGGAATCTGAGGCCGTCCTCGTAGTAGATCCTTACTCTTACGTCCTCAAGACCGATTGCATTATCGGGAAAATACTTCCTGCACACATCGACAAACATCTTATCAGGCTCAGCGATGTCAATGACCTCGATTTCCTTGTAGTGGGACAGTTCTCTGGCAACTCCGCCGTCTCCTCCTCCTATGACAAGGACTCTCTTGACATCGGGATGAACGGCCATCGGCACATGTACTATCATCTCATCATATGTGAATTCTTCCTGCTCGGAAAAGATTACATTGCCGTTGGAAGTAAGGAACTTGCCAAACTCCGGAGAATCGAAGACATCTATCCTTCTAAATTCACTGGTTCCGCTGTAAAGATGCTGATCAACACGTATCGCCATTTTTACATTGGCGGTATGCATCTCCTCGAACCAGTATTCCATCCTGTTTTCAGCCATAACATTCACCTCGTAAAACCTTCATAGCGGCACACCACCTGTACAGATACATAATACTCAGCCCGCAAGCGGCATCCGTAAGATATCACATTAAACAAAAACGAACCGGCAGGTGCTTTACATATCACTTCAGAACGCAGAGTTCGGATATATCCTCACTCTCAGGTCCCTGCATTGAGCAGCCTTTTTCCTTAGCCGCAGCTATATAGTCAAGAATATCGCGGGTGATCATTTCCCCCGGAGCCAGAATGGGAATTCCGGGAGGATAGCACATAACGGATTCCGCGCATATCCTTCCGACGGTTTCACCTATTGGAAGCTTTATCTTTTCTGCATAGAAAGCTTCCTGTGGTGTAGCCTTAACGATGGGTGTTACATACTCTGCACTAAAGAAACTCCCCTCAGGCTTTGAATACAGTCTCGCGATATCATCAAGAGCTCCCGCAAGTCTCTCTATGTCCTGAAGCCTGTCTCCTATTGAGATATAGGCCAGAACATTTGAAAGGTCACCGAACTCCATCTGGATATCATATTCCTCGCGTAGAAGATCATACACCTCGATACCGGTAAGGCCGATGCCTCTGGTATTGATAACAAGCTTGGTCTCGTCGAAATCAAAAACACTTCTTCCGTTTATCAGTTCGGAACCGAATGCATAATATCCTTCTATCTCATTGATCTCGGATCTTGCATATGATGCCATCTCACAGACCTTGGCAAAGCTTTCACGTCCGTGAAGCGCAAGATTCCTGCGGCTTATATCAAGGCTTCCGAGAAGCAGATATGAAGCACTGGTGGTCTGGGTGAGATTTATTATGTTGCTTACATATCCCTCGTTCACACCCTCTCCTATCAGAAGAAGCGAGCTCTGCGTAAGAGATCCTCCGGATTTATGCATGGAAACTGCAGACATGTCGGCACCTGCCGCCATTCCGTTCAGAGGCAGATCTTCTCCGAAGTACAGATGAGTTCCGTGAGCCTCATCAACAAGAGCAAGCATCCGCGCATCATGTGCAAGCTTTACTATCGTCTTAAGATCCGAACATATTCCGTAGTACGAAGGATTGTTGATCAGTATCGCCTTGGCATCCGGATTTTCCGCGATAGCCTTTTTTACATCATCTATCTCCATTCCAAGAGGAATGCCGAGCTTGGTATCAACCTTCGGATCAATATAAACAGGTATGGCTCCGCAGAGCACCAGTGCATTAATGGCGCTCTTGTGTACGTTCCTTGGCATGATGATCTTGTCGCCCCTCTTGCAGGCGGTAAACACCATGCTCTGTACTGCACCGGTGGTTCCACCCACCATGAAGAAAGCATGTGCGGCGCCGAAGGCATCGGCAGCAAGCTCCTCCGCTTCCTTTATGACAGACACCGGATGACACAGGTTGTCCAGGGGCTTCATGGAGTTGACATCTATCTCAACACACTGCTGTCCGAGAAAATCAACCAGCCCGCGGTTTCCGCGTCCTCTCTTGTGACCGGGAACATCAAAGGGAACCACCCTGAGTCTTCTGAACTTTTCAAGTGCACTGTAGAGCGGCACTTCCTGCTGTCTTGTGTTATCCATATTCCAAATACACTCCGAAACTTAAATGCCTATCAGATAATACCTAAACAGGAACAGGATCAAAAGGTGTACGGGATAAAATGCGTAGAAGAAATACTTCATCTTCAGTCCGCGCTGTCCGTTGTACATTCTGACAGGTATCTCACCGATAAATGCCACGCCCTCTCCGAAGCTCATAATGAAAAGGGCAAGAACTCCCATTGCAAATCCCTTGTCCTTTCTACTCCTGAACAGATAGATTGCCACGACTGCCAGAACTCCCCATCCGCCGTAATCCGTAAAGAGCAGCTCTGCAAGTGTAAAGAACAGGAACACGGACAGCACGAGTGCGGGCATACGTTTTTTCTTTTCATCATCCCAGCTGCGGGACAGGCCCAGGTATACGGCCATACCTGTGATAAATCCGATCACTCCGGATATCACAAGCTGTGCAATATCGCCCAGTCCGAATATGGTTCCGAAGATCAATCCGAATATCTGCACCATGCTGGTGCATGCAGCCAGAGCGCCGAACACTCCGGATATGAGCCAGCCGATCTTCGATGTGAACCTAAGCAGCTTACCGCCAATATCCATCCTGCGGACCCTGTCAATTGCAGCAAGTGCCAGCACGCCGAAGAAAAGCGTAAAGAATACATTCTGATGATCCAGCCCTATCCTTCCGAAAAACGCAAGATCGAAGGGGATATCAGAGATCAGCGCAAATGCAAAAAGCCTTGTCAGATACTTCTTAAGATCATGAGTATGTAAAAATCCCTCCACAAGCAGGAAGCAGAAAATAGGAAATGCGATCCTTCCTATGGACCTGAGTGTCATGTCAATATTGGACAGTGCATCCACATTCCCCATCCAGTCGGTCCAGAGCCACGGCAGCTTGGAGCATATGGCAGCCTTGGCCTGATCCGGACCGTTATTCTCAAGATAATCATATATATAGGGTTCAAAAACTGCTGCACCCACATGATCGATGAACATTGTTATTATAGCGATGATCTTCAGCGTACTTCCGGGTATTCCCTTCCTCTTAAGGGTCACAACATCGCCCTTTTTGATCTTTACATCATCAGCGGCCACAGTGACATTCTCTGCTGCGGCAATGTCCTTGCTTACTGCTTCTTCTCCCATTTTTAATCCCTCATAATATTTTTACTCATTAACCGGCTCAGAGTGTATATCACAGATAAAGCCCTCTATCAGACCGAGCAGCTCTTCTCTTCCCTGTTTGGTCTCTGCGGAAAACGGAAGGACCTTTACTTCCTTGTCAGTCTTCAGGACAGTCTTTATGTTCCTAATGCTCTTATCAATCTGTGACCTCTTAAGCTTATCAGCCTTGGTCGCTATTATGACCGGCGTAAGGCCCGCGGATACTATCCAGTCATACATCTGTCTGTCATCCGCTGTCGGATCATGACGTATATCAACAAGAAGTACGACGCATTTTAAGGTCTTTGACATACGCAGATACTTTTCTATCATCGGTCCCCACTTCGCACGCTCCTGCATCGAGGTCTTTGCATATCCGTACCCCGGAAGATCAACAAGATAAAAGTAAACATCCTCAGGGACAGCTTCACTTCCGCATCTGACCTTATAATAATTTACGGTCCTTGTTTTACCGGGTTCCGCACTGGTCCTTGCGAGCTTCTTTCTCTGAAGAAGCGCATTTATAAGTGATGACTTTCCAACATTACTCCTGCCGGCAAAAGCAAGCTCCGCATACTCGGTTGCGGGAAACTTACTCGTAATGCCGCATACAGTCTCAAGCTCTGCGTTTTTAACATTCAGCATTCTAAATTCCTCAGACGCTCAGACACCTGGCAATCCTGCGCTGACACAGCAGGACACTCAGGCTGCCCGGCCATCAGGCACTCGCTAAAAGTCCTCAGCACTCAGTCTGCCGGGCCTTCATGCCCAACTCTTAAAAATGCTCCGGAAAGCTTACTTCCGGAGCATTACATCGATCATCAAACAGCATTTTTCTTCTTGATGAGCTTTACGACCTCTGGATTACCGCCGTTTTCGACAGCCTCTTTGGTCACGAGACACTTTGTGATGGAATCATCGGACGGAATGTCATACATGACATTCATCATGGATTTCTCCATTATCGAACGAAGTCCTCTCGCACCGGTCTTACGCTCATATGCCTGTTCCGCAACGGATTCCAACGCCGCATCTTCAAAATCCAGCTCTACACCGTCCATCTCGAACAGCTTCTTGTACTGTTTTACGAGAGCGTTCTTGGGCTCTTTCAGTATCCTGATAAGAGCTTCCTTATCAAGTCCTTCAAGGCTTACCGCGATGGGAACACGTCCCACGAATTCAGGAATAAGTCCGAATTTTATAAGATCCTGAGGCTCTACCTTTTTGAGAACCTCTCCGATCTCTCGCTCCGTCTTTGTTGTCACCTCTGTGTTAAAGCCTATAGCCTTGCGGTCAAGTCTGGTCTCTATTATATTCTCGAGACCATCGAATGCTCCGCCGCAGATGAACAGGATATTCGTGGTATCGATCTGTATCAGTTCCTGGTGAGGATGCTTTCTTCCGCCCTGCGGAGGAACGGATGCCACAGTTCCCTCAACTATCTTGAGAAGAGCCTGCTGAACTCCTTCGCCCGATACATCTCTTGTTATCGATACATTCTCTGACTTCTTGGTGATCTTGTCGATCTCGTCGATATATATGATCCCGCGCGATGCACGGTTAACATCATAATCGGCAGCCTGGATGAGCTTGAGAAGGATATTCTCCACATCCTCTCCCACATATCCTGCTTCGGTAAGAGTCGTTGCATCCGCTATGGCAAAGGGAACATTGATTATCTTTGCAAGTGTCTGTGCAAGATATGTCTTACCGCTTCCGGTGGGACCAAGCAGAAGGATATTGCTCTTCTGAAGCTCTACATCACCCTCTTTTGGAGGATTGGTAACTCTCTTATAGTGATTATAAACCGCAACCGAGAGAGCCTTCTTGGCATCTTCCTGACCGATAACATATTCATCGAGGAACTCTTTTATCTGACGGGGCTTTAAAAGCCTGATATCGTCAGTACCTGAGGAAGATGAGCTTTCGCTCTCATCCTCATAATCATCATCGATTATATCAGCACAGATCCCGATACATTCGTCACAGATATATATTCCGGGAGGACCCGCAACAAGTTTTTTAGTATCACGCTTCTTCTTTCCGCAGAAGGAGCATCTGATATCATCATCACCTGATTTATTTGATGCCATTATTTCTTATCCTTTTTATCACCGGTATCATGGTTTTCGATGACGGAGTCGCAAATACCGTATTCTACGGCCTCTTTTGCACTCATCCAGTTATCTCTGTCGGTGTCTATGCACATCTGCTCATAGCTCTTACCGGTATTTTCAGCAAGGATCCTGTTGAGCTTTTCCTTGGTACGGAGGATATTTCTGGCAGCGATCTCGATCTCGGATGCCTGACCCTTTGCTCCGCCGGAAGGCTGATGTATCATGACCTCGGCATTGGGAAGGATATAACGCTTTCCCTTTGCTCCGCCGGCAAGAAGAAATGCTCCCATACTTGCCGCCATACCGATACATACGGTTGAAACATCACTCTTGATATAGTGCATGGTGTCATAGATAGCCATACCTGCAGTGACAGATCCTCCCGGACTGTTGATATACAGGTGTATATCCTTCTCGGGATCCTCAGCCTCAAGGAAAAGAAGCTGTGCCACAACTATGCTTGCGGTATCATCATTAACCTCGTCTCCGAGGAAGATGATCCTGTCCTTGAGCAGTCTGGAATAAATATCATAAGAGCGCTCGCCCTTGGATGTCTGTTCAATTACATAAGGTACTAAACTGGACATTTAAACCTCCTTGGCATTGTCAGTAATAAACTCCATTGCCTTCTTGATGAGAAGATCCTTCTCCATTTCCTTTGAGCCCTTTGCTTCAAGCATCTCTCTGACCTTATCAACTTCAAGCTGATATGCTTCAGCCATTGACTCATATTCTTTCTGACGATCTGCATCGGTAACCTCGATACCCTCTGCCTTAGCAACTGCTTCGAGAACGATGCGGGACTTAATGCGGTCCTCAGCCTGAGGTCTTACCTGCTCCATCATCTTATCCATGGTAAGTCCGGTATACTGGATGTAGTTGTCCCATGACAGCCCCTGCATTGCAAGTCTCTGCTGATAATCTCTGATGATGAGTCTCTGCTCGGTCTCAAAGATCTCCTCGGGAACCTCGAACTTAGCATTCTCGACAACCTTGGCAATAGCCTCGTCCTGCTTCTTGCCTCTTGCCTCGTTAAGCTTATCAACCTCAAGGTCGCTTCTTACGGAATCCTTGTAATCCTTAACGGTTCCGAATCCCTTGTCAGATGCGTAATCATCATTGAGCTCAGGGACCTGCTTCTCCTCGATCTCATTTACCTTGCACTTGAAGACTGATGCCTTTCCTGCAAGTGATGCCTCATGATAATCCTCAGGGAAGCTTACATTGACATCAACATCAGCTCCTATCTCCGCTCCGACAAGCTGCTCTTCAAAGCCGGGAATGAACTGGCCGGATCCGATCACAAGATTGTAATTGGTGCCCTTGCCGCCCTCAAAAGGAACTCCGTCTACAAAGCCTTCGAAATCAAGCTTGATGCGGTCTCCGTTCTGAACGGGTCTGGTAACCTTCTCATATCTGGCATCCTTGTCAAGCTCGGATGAGATCTTCTTCTCAACATCATCATCGGTAACTGTTGTATCAACAGCTGCGATCTCAATTCCCTTATAATCTCCGAGAGATACCTCAGGCATAACTGCTACAGTAGCGGTAAAGATAACGGGCTTGCCTGCTTCAGCCTGAACAACCTCAAATCTGGGGCTGGACATGATGTCCTCATCAACCTCATCATATGCCTTCTCGTATTCATCGGGAACAAGCTGGTCAAGAGCATCGTTATAGAATACTTCTTTTCCGTACATCTTCTCGATTATGCTCTGGGGAGCCTTACCCTTTCTGAATCCGGGTACATTGATCTTGTTCTTCTCCTTGTTATATGCAGCGGTGATGGCCTTATCAAATTCCTCGGCCGCGACCTCAATGGTCATCTTGATCTTGCTGCCCTCTAGTTTTTCTACACTAACGCTCATTTGTAAATCTCACTTTCTAAAAAATATAATTAACTCTTTGCGAAGAGCATTTTCACTGTTTTCGGGCTCTGCGCACACAAAACACAGTATACCCGAACCATGCGTAAAATTCAAGGATTTACGCCTTAACTGTATGCTTTTTTCGTAAGTTCCCGGCCTCCTTTTACGACTGGACATTCCTGCTGAATCTGACGCCCTCGCCCAAATCGAGTTCTCTCAGGATCCTTTCGGCATTTTTCTCCATTTTTGCGTACTCACGGGGCGTGCATGTAGCAACATCAACGAGTCTCTGAAGCACGTTATACATATCGGGGATACGCTCTGAAGGATCAGCGGCGCAGCACTGTCTGATTATAAGCTCGAGATTCGATGAATATGACGGATCAGCCTTTTTAATGGAGACATCTCCTTCACCGGGCCTTTTTCCCGTAAGCATGTGATACATGAGTCTTCCCATTGCATATACATCGGAATACAGCCCCTGTGAATGATCTCCGGAAAACTGTTCCGGTGCGGAAGTCCCCTTAGTCCCGGCCTTCGAAAGCTCCGCTTCATCGAGAAAACAGGCCGCTCCGAGATCACAAAGCCTTATCTCACCGTCCGGCTGCAGGATCAGGTTCTCCGCCTTAAGATCCCTGAACAGTATGCTCTTATCCGCCTGCTGCAAAAAAGCAATGCCGTCAGCTATGGCTATGGCAAACCTCATACACTCGGGCTGTGCAAAGCCTCCTCGTCTTTCTATACATTCATCAAACGGATTGCCCCAGATATATTCCTCAAGGATATAACCGTCCCCTTCTTCGGAATAATCTACATATTTGGGAAAAAGAGGATGATCGGCGCTTTTCAAAAAAGCGGCTTCACGCTCCAAAAGCGAGGGATCGCTCATTTCCTTAAGAGCGTAATATTCTCCGTCTTTCTTTACTCTGTAGACGGACCCAAACGCCCCTTTTCTGATCAATACCTTTTCATCAAAATCATTCATAATAACGACCTCATTTTACGATCAGCGCAGCTGCGCAGCCTTCAAATCCCTCTCCCGCAAGCTCGGACATATGTCTGTCAAGAGAATCATCATCCCTTATGTCCGAAGGATCAAAGAGTGTGATCATGTCATCAAGAGTTTTTCTGTCTTCTGATCTGCTGTCTTCTGCGCTGCCATCCCGGGCTCTTCTGTCTTCAGCTTTCCGGCCATCTGCTTCACCCAGCCAGTCTTCGGGACAGATGATCAAAGCAGCTCCCGGGAACAGCTCGATAATGTCCTCACCGCCGCCTTCGGACGAAATGCACCTTACGATCCTTTTTCTCCCGAAAACATCGGCGATACGCGCTATACTCATTCCGGAGCCCTCTGTAACATATACATATGCACTGCTCCCTGCGGCAAGGATCCCTGCGCATCCGCTTCCGAACCCGCATCCCGGACCAAAAAGCGGTGTTTCTCCCGCAGGCACCATGGAATATCCCAGGACCGCAGCCTGAAGATAATCCTCGCCATAAGCAGAAACCCCGCTGATAAAATCTCTCTGGAAAGCCTCGGCAATCCTCCCCTTTAAAGCTCCTGTCACGGGTGCTTCTTCTCCGGATCCGCTTTCCAAGCCTATATCACCGCAGACAGCCAGAGCCGTTTCGGTGCCTTTTACTGCGGCCTTTTCTATGACCACATGACCGCAGGTCTTCATATATCCGACGAGATAATCCAAATGTCACTCCTGTTTAAAACGCTTCTCTTGCGCTTCTTTCAGCTTCCAGTATCTCTTCGACCGTAGGATCTTCTATGACCTTATGTCCATCCATTGCCTTTTCGATATCGTCATAGATATCAAGGAATCCGATCCTGTGGTCAAGGAATCTTGCAACTGCTTCTTCATTTGCCGCATTAAAGACCGTGGGCATTGTACCGCCTGTCTTTGCCGCCTTTAACGCAAGCGCAAGTCCCCTGAACGTATCCGTATCCGGCTTTTCAAAGGTAAGTGCCGCAACGGAAAAAAGGTCGAGCTTTTTGGCATCCATGGGCATACGGTCCGGATAAAAAAGAGCATAATTGATGGGAAGCTTCATATCCGGGGTTCCCATCTGACCGATCACCGCACCGTCGGCAAATTCGACTGCCGAATGAAGCACGCTTTGCGGATGGACCGTGACACATACTCTGTCTGTATCGACTCCGAAAAGCCATGAAGCCTCCATCACCTCAAGTCCTTTGTTAACAAGGGTTGCAGAGTCTATGGTGATCTTCCTGCCCATATTCCAGTTAGGGTGCCTGAGCGCATCCTCACAGGTTTTGCCTGCAAGCTCTTCCCTCTTCATTCCCCTGAAAGGGCCACCGGAGCAGGTAAGGATTATCCTTTCTATCCTCTCCTTCGGTGATCCCTGCAGCGACTGGAATATCGCGGAATGCTCGCTGTCTACGGGAAGAATCCTGACACCGTTTTTTTCCGCAAGGGGCATTATGATGTGTCCCGCACAAACCAGAGTCTCTTTATTTGCAAGAGCGATGTCCTTGCCGGATTCAATGGCTGCTATGGTGGGTCTGATACCTATCATTCCGACTATTGCAGTGACCATGATGCTGCTTCCGGGATCCGAGGCCATCTCAAGCATGCCATCCATACCGGAAAGCACCTTTACGGACGGAAGGTCGGACAGTCTGTTCTTAAGATCTTCCGCTGCCTTTTCAT
>CAMNAQ010000047.1 GCA_946531495.1 uncultured Lachnospiraceae bacterium
CATATGGACCCCGTCACCCTCATTTATCAGGATCACACGTGTCGATCTTTCAAGAAGCGAAGGGATATCACGATAGCTTTCTATCTTACCTATATCCTCTCCCACATACATCTCATTATTCTTGGTAAGATATACGGGAGTTACATCGTATTTTTCCTTATCGATGCTTACATAAGCCTGAATTCCCGAGATGACGGAAACCTCATGCTCCACGCTCCTTCCGCCATACATAAGTGCGATTCTAGTCTTCATATCAGATCATCTCCTTATAAACAGATTCATTATCTTCTTTCCTGTAGAACAGCCCCGGAGCCAGTATCCAGAGTATAAGCCCCGCCATTGTGACAGTATGAATAACATAATATAAAAAGTTAGCCAAATTGTACCGGATTGAAAGATCGTATCCTCCGATAAGCTGGCGTACGATTGCTACAATACCGTATACAAGTGTCAGTGATCTGAGTACAGCAAAACCAAGTCTGTTGGACTGAGATGTACCGATCACCAGGATCACCCACGCCCCAAGTGCCAGTGCGTCTCCGGCGATCGTTTGAAAAAAACCGAAAATGCTCGGATCTTCAAAATACTGTACGATAGTCTTAAACAATACGATGCCTGAGTATAAAAACGAAAGACACACAGGTATTTCAATCGACCCCTTGCGCTTAACAGCAGCTATTACAAAGAAGACTCCGGCTGCAATCAATACATACGGAGCTGCCATTCTTAGTATCACATATATGTAATAAACCACATTATTGCCCCACATCCTGTATACAGTCTCACGGAATCCGTAATCCACAAATAATCCCACAAGATACTTTGTTTCGGACAAGCTGTTTAACAAAGTGACCAGCAGATATACCACAGCGATGATAAGTACTGTGATACCGAGGACATTTATCTTTTTTAAACGATCCAGCATGCAGTTATTCTCCCACTCATCTAAACAGTTGGAACGAAAGAACCGTCCCCCCGTTCCACTTAGTAATTATCCGGCAGGTCGTTTTCAAGCAGGATATATTTCTTGGAATCGGTCTTAAGGGCATTGGCAAGATTCATGGCATCCTGAAGAGTATCCACAGCCTTTACCCTGCTTTCATCAAATCCCTTTGACAGTATTCCCTCATAAATAGGCTTAGTGCGCTTTACCCCTACAAGATAGATGTAATCACAGCAATCCGCCGCGTAGGTTCCGTATTTGAAATTATATTCCTCTTCCTTTTCCCCAAGCTCCACCATTCCCGGAGTTATAAGTATCCTTGTTCCTTCAAACAGGGCAAGCATCTCCACTGCCGCTTTCGAACCTATGGGATTGGAGTTGAAGGTATCGTCTATTATCGCCACATTACCGTGATCGATAAGTTGCAGTCTGTGTTCTGCAGGCTGAAGGCGTCTTACCGGAACCTTCAGTTCGGATAAGGGGATTCCGTAAGTATGAGCTACTGCTATTGCACCAAGTACATTGATAACATTATGAGCGCCGATAAGTCTGGTGGTGAATTCCGCCCTTTCTCCGGCCGGCGTCACAACGGTAAATGTGGTGCCCGCATCCGAGACCCTGACATTCTCGGTATGGTAGCCGTTACCTTTTACATTTTCACCATACATGACCGTATCGTGATATCTGCTTCCGTTCTTCTCCAGATTACCGGTTATGAATTCATTGTCACCGTTCAGGAAAAGAATTCCTCCGTCAGGCAGTGCATCCCCGAGTTCGAACTTGGTCTTTACGATATTGTCCATGTTAAAGAAGGTCTCGAGATGCTGCGGTCCGATCGAGGTTATAAGTCCGTCCTGCGGATGAACGATATCGCATATCTCTTTGATCTCTCCCACCTTGCGGGCTCCCATCTCACATACAAAGATCTCGTGTGATGACTTCATCTGCTCGCGGATGGTCTTTACGACACCCATGGGAGTATTGTAGCTTTCGGGGGTAACGAGAACGTTGTACTTTGCCGAAAGCAGCGTATTGAGATAGAACTTGACCGAGGTCTTGCCATAGCTTCCTGTTATTCCGATAATCTTGATATGGCTGTTTTCCTTAAGTATCCTCTTTGCATCATTTATGTAGTACTGCCTTACCATCTTCTCTGCGGGACGGTTGATGATATTGGCAAGAAGAAGGATATAGGGAACAAGACAAACTGCCAGGCAGGCGCCTGACATAACTCCCCCGAAGCCCGTTAAACGTGAAAGCAAACCAAACAGTGCGGAAAGGATCAGTCCCAGCAGCACCGAGGTAAATACCAGCCTCTTTGCCCTTGTTGTGAAAACAAGTTTTTTCTTGGTGAATACGGATTTTAAAAAGACATAGATCCTGATATCTATGTACAGAAGCAATATTGAGATAATGACGGTAACGGCCCCCGGAATTATTCCAAGGAGAGGAACACAGATAAGGAGCACTATGAGGAATCTCTGCTTTCCTCCGTTATTCTTAAGCCACTGCATATGCTCTTCATTATCATAGCCGTTCAGCTGAAGCATATGAAGATTGAATCTGAGGGTGTAAAAAAAGGCAAATGCAGCGGACACATAAAAGATGCATCCTATCGCAAGCATCAGCCAAAACTCTATTCCGTTGAACAGTTCCATTCCATACATAATCTTTTAAAGAGCCGTAAATTTATGATCAGATTTCAAAGTAAGCCTGCATTATCCCGGTAAACACAGGTACATTCTCCGCAAATGAAAAATGCCCTGTTCCCGGTATTACTGCAAGCCCCGCGGATGGCATGAGCTTTTCCATAGTCTTTGCATCGGAAAGCGGCGTAGCATCATCCTTTTCACCCCAGATAAGGAGTGTATCGAACTTATTTCTTTCAAAAAGATGCGTCAGGTCCTCATTGACAGCCTTAACAAGGCATCCCTTCATAACGGGCGAAGCATTACGATAATCCTCGGAACCCTGGGCAGATTTCCAGAGCTCTATAAGTTCGGAGAACATCATATAAACAGGCCTAAAGTTCAGTATCTTCTTAAGACACTTATATCTGAACACTCTGAACTTCTGTCCTGCACTTTTTACCGGCATAATTCCGGCCGAATCGATCAGAACCACTTTTTCAATCTCAAAGGGAATATTATCCCTTGCCACGAGCTTGATGATCATGCGTCCGCCATATGAATGGCCTATCAGAACGGCCTTTTTGATCTCAAGGGCTTCCATCAGCTTGATAAAAAAGTCCGTAAACTGATCCACATTCCAGCTCTCGGGCGGTTCCTGGCTTGCACCAAAGCCCGGAAGGTCAAATTGCAGAACGCGGTATTTTGATGATATTGATGCCGCAACAACATCATAAAGAGGATAGGAAGTTCCCCACCCCTGTAATATCACCGCTGTAGTCTCTCCCGAACCGGTGAATTTATATGCTATTTTCAAGCCATCCACACAAATGTCCATAATCTAGGTCATTTTACCATATTTTGTGCTTTTTGGCACGTTTTTCATCAATATATACCCGCATTTATGCCATGTTCATCATAGCCCCCGGTTCCTTGGTTTCATCCCGAAAAAAGCTGAGTGAGGGATCAAACTGACCGGATGAGTCAGGCAAAGCTTGCAGGAGGGATCATGTAACAAAAAAGCAGGTCCCGACATCCCGGAACCTGCTGGGCAGTTTTACGATCAGATCTTTATTTTCACCCACTTACCCATTCTGTATCTGATACTTGCAAAGAGGAATCTTGAAAGCTGATCAGCAAGGACTCCAAGCCATATTCCGACTATACCGAGGCCGAGTACAAATCCTCCCAGCCAGGATACAAGCGTTCTGATGACCGTAACAGACACGGTCGCGGCAAATGCGGTATAAAGCGTATCTCCCGCTCCTCTGAGACACCCCATGTATATGACCTGGCTTATCTGGAACAAAACGATGAAGATTATAACCCTCATTATCGATACTCCAAGAGCTATGATATGCTCTTCCTCAAAGAACATTGACATGAGCCATCTTGCACCGAAGAAGTAAAAAGCAATAAGGACCGAAGCAATCATCATCCCTACAGCCTTGCATGTACGCCCGTAATCCTTGGCAAGGTCCGGATTTCCTTCACCAAGGGATCTTCCGATAAGTGCAACGGCAGCCGCCTGCAGACCGTCTCCGAAGCTGAAGGTAAGCCCCATGAGATTCATTCCCACCTGGTGAGCAGCCATGGCATCCATGCCCTTCTTTGCAGCCATGACAGCGGTTGCCATAAATCCTATACGCATAAGGATCTGTTCGAAGAATATACCGTAACCCACCTTTATAAGACTCTTCAATGCGTTAAAGGAGGCTCTGATCTTTTCCGTGAAAATATAAGGAATGCTGATAAAGGTATCCTTACCGGATATGGAGATCACGCTCATTACGGAGGAAACCACAGTTCCCAGAACAGTGGCAAGGGCCGCGCCGGCGATCCCCAGTGCCGGGAATCCGAAATGACCTTCTATAAGAAGATAATTCAGGATTATATTGACGATATTTGAGGTTACATTGGTCCTCATGGTTATTCTGGTATTGCCTGCTCCGCGCTGCGCAGAATTAACGACCATCTGGATGCAGTTGAAGATCATGCCTCCCATGATGATCCTGAAGTAGGTAACCGCAGCTGCATGCGTGGCTATATCTTCGGGAGTGGCATCCGATGATCCGCACAGTTTTATTATCGGGTCCGCAGCCGAAACAAATGTGATGCTCAGTATCACAGCCGTTATCAGCACAAAGTACAGTGCGGTAAGGAATACCCTGTTTGCATCCTCCCTTTCCTTTTGGCCAAAGCGTCTTGCAACCAAAGCAGATACGGAAACATTAATTGCAAAAAACATTGAAAGCCCCATGAACTTAGGCTGGGTTGTAAGTCCGACCGCCGCCACGGCATAGGATCCCATCCTGCTTACCATCAGCGAATCCACAAGCCCCGCAAAGGCCACAAAAAATGATTCGATCACAGCCGGCCAGGCCATTTCGATTACCACTTTGAAATTTTCCCTGTTGTATCCCTTCATGACTAAGTCCAACCAATCCTTTTTCATGATCCGCATAAGGATCAGACTTTACAAGCTTTCCTGCGTATCCTTACCACCTTTTTACGGGGCATGCGTTTGACTTCAATGCTGCTCTGATCTCAACATAGCATCCGCATTTTTGGCATGTTCCGGCAAGGAGACTGTCACATTCCTTACATACATTAAGGCGCTTCTCATAAAGCTCATCGGAAGCTCTGTCGGCATCCGAAAGCATAGCCCTGGTCTTTTTCACATATTCATATATATCAGCCTTCTCCGCCAGATCCCGGATAAGACATATTTTACACTTTTCTGCCATATTTATCTCTATTACCCGGATCAGATCCGATCATATGTATTTTGGCATTATATATGCCTTCCTGTTCATCCGTTAAAGGCATCAAAAATCCGGCAACTGAAAGCTTAATTGCTGTGCCCTCTTCTCATAAAGAAGATGCCTTCGGGCAAATTAATCCCAGCTGCCGGATCGGGTGATCTGTTATGCTTTAAGCTTCAACCGCGGTGATGGAAGTAACGCTGCTTGCAGGAAGCTTGATCTTAAGGCCTGCACCGTTATCGGTAACGGTAACATCGAGAGGCTTAAGGGCTACCTTTTCGGGATCGTCAAAGGTATTGTGATCATGGATATCGCCTGCAAGTGTTCTTGCGCTTGCACCGGATACCTTAACTCCGCCGAGGATTATATCGATCTCAGCTTCCTTTGAAGGATCCACGTTAACGACAGTGATGGTAAGCTTTCCATCCTTTTCGCTGGATGAAACACTGAGTGAAGGAACAGTGTAATCTCCCTCTTTAAGATCCTCAGTCTCTGCATAGCTTTCAACCTCACGTGCATCCATATGATCCTTGTAAAGGTCATATACATGATATGTGGGAGTAAGGATCATCTTAGGTCCGTCGGTAAGTATCATTGCCTGAAGAACATTGATCATCTGGGCAATATTGGTCATAACAACGGTATCGCATCTGTCCTGGAACATGTTTAGGTTAAGGGCGGCTATTATCGCATCTCTTACAGTATTTTGCTGATAAAGGAATCCGGGATTGGTTCCGGGCTCAACAGCAAACCAGTTGCCCCATTCATCAACTATGAGCTTAAGATCATGTCCGTTCCCGGATGCCTGCTTAAGAATGGAAATATTGTTATCCATGATCTCGCCGAGGAACAGGGTCTTGCTGACTGTCTCGAAGTATTCGCTCATTGAAAACTCCGTAGCCTTTCCCTTACTGTTCCATTCGGGACCGGGCACGGTGTAATAGTGGAGTGAAAGTGCATCGACGAACTGTCCGGCCTTTTCAGCTACAACCTTGGCCCAGTTATAATCTGCGGCATTTGCTCCACATGCGATCTTGTATACCGGATGCTCGTTATCGTAGTTTCTTACGAAGGTAGAATATCTCTTGCACTCATCAGCATAGAACTCCGGGGTCATATTTCCGCCGCATCCCCAGTTCTCATTGCCGATACCCCAGAACTTAACATTCCAGGGCTCTTCATGACCGTTAGCTCTTCTGAGCTCTGCCATGGGAGAAACTCCGCCCATGTTACAATACTCAACCCAGTCGCTCATCTCCTGAACGGTTCCGGATCCTACATTTCCGCAGATATAAGGCTCACAGCCCACCTGCCTGCAAAGCTCGAGGAATTCATGGGTTCCGAAGGAATTATCCTCTGTAACTCCGCCCCAGTTGGTATTTACGATCTTTTTTCTGTTTTCCTTAGCTCCGATACCGTCCATCCAATGATAGGTATCCGCAAAGCATCCGCCCGGCCATCTGATGACGGGAACCTTGATGTTCTTAAGTGCATCAACAACATCGCATCTCATGCCGTTGACATTTGGAATTCCGTCCTCTTCCTTTACGAAGATGCCCTCATAAATACATCTTCCAAGGTGCTCTGCGAACTGTCCGTAGATGTTCTTATTGATGGTACCCTTGCTTTTTTTGGTATTGACTACAATATGTGCCATATAACCCCCTAAAATATTATTTTTCCTCACCGCCGTCCTGCAAATATACATGCGGCCAAACATGGATATTATAGGTATTTCGGTGTAAAAGCAACAGATTTATTTTTTAAAAAAATCTTACCTGAAACATCAATCTTCCCATACGATCTCATCGGACAATTCTTCGCTTGCATAAGGTCCGGGAATGACTCTGATGCCTCTCTTATTTCCGAAATAGTCCTCATTAAAGGTGATCGGTGTTCCGTCAGTGTTCTCATAGTATTCTTCAGGCTCGAATGCTTTGCCGAGAGTTTCGGTATCGATCATATGAACTCCGAAATCCTTAACAAGCTCGAAAACATTCGTCTTCAGGGAAAACCCTCCCTTCTTTTCTTCAAGCTTAACATAGGCCTTGCTCATCTTATCCACAAGATGGTCCTTCTCATGCTTATAAGCGGCAGCGCCGTTAAAATATGCATTTCCGTGGACCCATACGGGGAGATGTCCGAAGTGGGCGGATGCAAGCTTGCCCATATCGGGACGATGGACCTCAAGATCGAACTGCTTTATCCAGTCCTCATAAAGAGGATACTCATCCCATACATGTGTGCCGACCTCGAGATTGCAGGGCTCTCTCTTCGGATCCCATCCCTTGAGATAATCCTTGGGGATCTTCGTATTCTGGATGAAGATATTGTTATAGAATCTGTCATCTCCGTGAAGGATGGTCATAAAGCCGAGGACCTCTGTGCGGTGTGCTATATGGTAAGGGGTATATCTGGGCTCACGCTGTCCGTTCACTATGGAATCAACGCCGCTTCCCACCATACAGAAGGAGCCGCAGATCAGGTTATGGACCATCGCAACGCCTTCGGTCGGAATCCTCAATGTAACAGGTGACAGAAGGATATTATTGTCTATTGTTATCGGTCCGTGTCCCACCTCTACGAATATATCCTGATCAAAGCGGTCGGGACGCTGCTTCAGGAATGAGGGAATGCAGTTATCATGCATAAAGTTACGGGTTATCCTGGTTCCCTGAGCCTCCCAGTCCGTCCAGATTCCCATCGAGCAGTGATGTATATGATTCCTGCGGAAAATAACATCGATAGCCGCATGGAACTTGATACCCGCAATCTCCGCTCCGCCAAGCTGTTTCATATTGTTGATGTGATGAATGTGATTATCCTCAATGATTGAGAAGACACATCCCATTCTTCCGACGATGCCTGTCTGTTCGCAGTGATGGATATTACATCTTCTGACTATATGTCCGCCCACGGTCTCCTTGGTCCATCCGTCATACTGTGCACGGCATACGGCATCTCTTTCCATCTGTGTAGGGCTCTTTACATGCTTATGGAAAAAGTAATTGTCATTGTTTTCCTGAGAATAGTTACCGAAGGATATTCCGCAGCACTTTGAACCGTATACTTCACAATCCTCGATGATCCATCCCTTTGACCAGTGAGCACCGATCATGCCGTCCTGGTAAGCTGCGGGGGGAGCCCAGGTGGTTGCAGCCTTACACACAGTAAAACCGGAAAGAGTGATATATCCGATATATTTTTCCGAAGGCATAAAGCAGTTCCTGCGGACTGTGATCTCTGTCTTGTTCTTTAAAGGATCCTTTCCCTTGAAGTTCGCATAGATGACGGTTTCATTAGTCTTAGTATCCTGTTCGCAATACCATTTATAAACCGAAAGATCAGGATCCCAGCTTTCCTCATATACCTTGCCTTCAAGGCATTCCTTTAATGACGCGGTCTCATACATCATACGGTCATTCAGGAATACATTACCGGTATGAATATGATTATCGGCAAAGTACCAGTCTCCCTCAACCTCCTGAATATAAGGGTTGTACGCACCGAATACGCTATTATCGATCCTGGTGACATAGGTGGTATCCTTATACTTTTTCCAGTCAGATACAACCTCGGCTCCGGTGATCACTGCCTTCAGAGGCTTTTCCGAAATATAACTTATCCTTTTTTCTTCTGTTCCGGCGTTTTTGGGATTTACGTATTCCCTGTAGATGCCCGGTGCAACAATTACTTCATCGCCGGGCTTAGCGATGTTCGCAGCATCCTGTATTGCCTTGAACGGTGATTCCTTGCTTCCGTTTCCGCCACGTGTAGCGTTCACATTAACATAGATCTTCATAGTGTACCCTCCCGGTAATCCATTTACATTTTGTTTTGGAAATATCCCACCTCAGATGCATTACACCCCTGTATGCACCGTCTGCCCCATTTTGGAAAAAAATCCTCGTACCTTTAAGATCATTAATACTTTTTTCTCGACGCAAGCTCTGCATAGATCTTGCAATAATTTTCATATCTGACGGCTGAGATCCTGCCGCTTGAAACCGCCGCTTTAATACCGCAATCAGGCTCGCTTATATGCGAACACCCGGTAAATCTGCACCCCTTCTCGGGCTCTGCAAATTCGGGATAATATCTCCAAAGATCATTTTCGGTGATCCCCCTGTTTTCAAAGCTTGTAAATCCGGGAGTATCGCATATGAATGTATCCTCAGAGATCATGAAGAGTTCCGAATGTCTTGTGGTATTCTTTCCTCTGCTGATCTTGGAGCTTATCTCGCCGGTCTCCGATATCTCATCTCCAAACAGTCTGTTGATGGTGGATGATTTACCTGCACCGCTGGGTCCCGCAAGAGCCGTAGTCTTGCCCTTTAATGCGTTTTCAAGCTCTTCAAAGCCTTCACCGGTCAAGGCGCTGATAAGCCTTACATCATAACCCACATTTCTGTACACCTGCAAAAAGCTCTCGCCCAGGCATTCGGAATCAATGTCTTCTTTGTTAAAGGCTATGATACAGGGAAGCTTTTCCTTCTCAAGATTAATAAGGAACCTGTCTAGAAGATTAAGCGAAGGATCCGGATTTTTCACGGCAAAAATGATCAGAAGAAGATCAACATTTGCGACCTCCGGTCTGAACAGAGAATTTCTTCTCGGAAGAAGACTTACAACATTACCGGTTTTCTTTTCATCATCAATGATATCGATGATGCAATCATCCCCTACAAGCGGTTTGAGGCCTTCCTTTCGGAAAGCCCCTTTTGCCCTGCATTCATAGGTTGAGGATCCGGACACTACATAATAGAAGCCTCCTACCCCTCTGATTATCTTACCTTTCAGAGAATCCATCAATCATCTTCCTGTGTAAAAACTATCTCTCTTGTAAAGGATTTCTCAATAGGTGATCCCGGAGTGGAATTACCGTTTTCATCTATTACCGGATCACCGATCACCGTATATGTGATGGTCAAAACTCCCGAGGGACATCCTATTCCGTAGAAATTCGCCGTATATGGGAATTCATGTGTTGTCTGGTCAAGAAGTACTTTTCCGTCGGTTCCGACAAGTCTCATCCGGACCTCCGAACCACCTATGTAATCAGGTGCCTCCGCATTTGTGGGAGCTGTGACACTGAGATTACATTTATATGTATGCTTTACGGGGCCGGAGCTTACTTCAAAGTCGATAACGGTACCGACTCCGACAGATGTGTTTTCTCCAAGCGACTGCGAAACAACAATACCTGCCTCATACTGGTCCGAAGCCACATAGGTTATCTTTCCTATGGACAGCTCGTTTTCGATACACGTGATGGTAGCATCCGTTTCATCCATTCCGATGATATTCGGAACCACAACCTTGATATCGGTGGCACCGGTACTTACGGTGATGGTAACGGATACTCCGCTTGCAGCCATCACTCCCGCCTCGGGATTTTGTGAGATAACATATCCTGCAGGCACTTCATCCGAATTGGCTTCAACCGTATTTACGGTAAATCCCTTAAGGATAAGAGTGCTTGTTGCATCCGATACAGGCTTTCCGACAACATCCGGCATCTCTACCGAATCGGTGCCTGAGCTTACAAGCAGATTAACATTGGTACCGGATATGACGGTCGTTCCGGCCTCCACATCACAGCTCATAACGGTTCCCGAGGGAATCGTCTCTGATTCCTGGAAATCCACCAGCGGATTAAGTCCGAGAAGCAAAAGAGCATTTCTTGCAGCTTCTATATCAGAACCTACAACCACCGGCATGGTAACTTCCACAACCTCAACCGATGGCTGATTGGTATCATTGATAACTATCGAGCTTGGAGTATCGGGAGCTTCGGAAGACTCCATTCTCTTTCCGATTATCTTTATGGCAAGGAAGATGATTATCATCACGATGATGATCCCGGCCAGAATGGAAAGAACCGTGGTCACCTTTTCCATCCTCGAAGGTCCGTCATAATCCGATGAATGTCTGCCTCTCCTGTCATATTCGGGATCATCCGGATAATACTCGTCCTTTGCAAGTCTCATATGATCATACTCGGGATCATATTCGGGGTCGTACTCGGGATCATCCTCAGGATATACACCATCGTATCCGGATGTCTTGGAGCGGATCGCTTCCATCTCCTCGTCGGTAACATTTCTCGTTCCGTCAGTCTCCACACCGTTTCTTACGACAAAATCCGCATCAGGTGTCATGAGGCATTGCTTGAGGTCATCAACAAGCTCCTGCATATTCTGATATCTTCTGTCCGGTGATTTTTCACAGCATTTAAGAACTATGTCCTCAAGAGAATAAGGTATCTCGGGAACATAATCCCTGGGAGAAGGCATTTCCTCCTGGATATGCTTTATCGCAATAGCAACGGTGGTCTCACCGTTGAAAGGAACTCTTCCCGTAAGCATCTCAAACATAGTGATACCGAGAGAATAGATATCGCTTTTTTCGTCCGAATATCCGCCTCTTGCCTGTTCGGGAGATGTGTAATGAACGGAACCCATTACATTGGAGGTAATGGTATTGCTCGTAGCAGCCTTTGCTATACCGAAATCGGTAACCTTTACCTTTCCGGCAAGGGAAATGATTATATTCTGGGGCTTGATATCCCTGTGAATGATATGCTTTTCGTGCGCAGCTTCAATACCCATTCCCACCTGAATGGCAATGCTGACAGCTTCTTCGAATGAAAGGCGGGCCTTCTTCTCAATATATTTTTTGAGAGTGATGCCCTCGACAAGCTCCATTACTATGTAATAGATGCCGTCTTCTTCTCCGACATCGTATACATTAACGACATTGGGATGCATCAGACCTGCCGCAGCCTGAGCCTCGACACGGAATTTGGATACAAAATTCTCATTCTCCGAAAATTCCTGCTTGAGCACCTTGACGGCAACATTTCTTGAGAGCTTATTATCAACCGCTTTATAAACATCGGCCATTCCGCCTGTGCCGATCTTTTCAAGGATCTCATAGCGATCTGCAATTGTCATTCCGATCTTGACCATAGATCAATCTTCCTCATATCTTATGAGCACAACGGATATATTATCGAGTCCGCCGTTCTCGTTAGCTTCCTTCACAAGTTTTTCGGCTGCTGTGGCTATATCGCTTGAACCGTCAACGATCTGCCTGATACGCTCATCCGTGACCATATTGGTAAGGCCGTCGGTACAGAGCATGACCGTATCACCGCTTTCAAGGACCTGGGTGAACACATCGGATTCAACATCCGGTTTAACGCCAACAGCCCTGGTGATGACATTCTTCTCAGGATGATTCCTTGCCTTTTCTCTGGTAAGTCCTCCCCTTCGTATCATCTCTTCAACCAGGGAATGATCAACTGTTATCTGCCTTATACTTCTGTGAGAGATCACATACATTCTGCTGTCTCCCACATTAACTATCTGACATACATTCTGTATAAAGGTGCAGGCTACAACGGTGGTTCCCATGCCCTCTCTGGCAACGTCCTCAAGGGATCTTTCGTAAACCGCCCTGTTTGCCGCGCGCACAGCTTTTCTGAGCGAAACCGCAGGATTTCTCTCAGATGATGACCTGATGCAGTCGAGCATGGTATTTACAGCAGTACGTGAAGCCATCTCACCTGCAGCAAGTCCGCCCATGCCATCGGCAACTATAAACACATTCAGAAGATCTCCGGTGGGAGTATCCGAAGTGTAGACACAGTCCTGATTATTTTTTCTCGCCCGGCCTCTGTCGGAGCATGAAAATACTTTAAGCACTTTTCCGTCCTTAAACGCTTACGACTTGATTCACTGAACAATCAGCCGTAGCGGGATGATTTTAACATTATTCAGGCCATAAATCAATTGATTGAACCCTGAGAGATATCTCGCTCATCAGTTGTCCAAACGGCGTTTTCTGAGCTGTCCGCATGCCCCGTCGATATCACGTCCCATTTCACGTCTGACGGTTGCGGTGACACCTCTTTTTTCCAGTGCGTTTTTGAACGCGGCGGTGTCTTTTCCTGATGTGGGTTTAAAACCGGTTTCGGTCACGGGATTGACCGGGATAAGATTCACATGTGCATGGGCACGTAAAGCCAGCGATGCAATCTCATCAGCGTCCTGCGGGGTATCGTTAACGCCTGCAATAAGACTGTATTCAAAGGTAAGTCTTCTTCCGGTTTCATTAAAATAGTAGATACAGCCATCCATCAATTCATCAATGGAATACTTATTGGCGATCGGCATCAGCTTTTGGCGCTTTTCATCCGTACCCGCGTGAAGTGAAATTGCAAGTGTTATGCTTAAATGAAGATCAGCAAGCTTCCTGATCTCGGGCACAAGCCCGCAGGTTGAGACAGTCAGATTTCTCTGGGAGATATTGAGGCCGTTTTCATCGGAGATCATCCCGAGGAATTTGACCACATTATCATAATTGTCCATGGGCTCTCCCATTCCCATGATAACAACATTTGATATTCTTTCGCCTATATCTAGTGTTATTTTATATATCTGGTCAAGCATCTCCGAGGGGGCAAGACTTCTCACACATCCGCCTATGGTCGAAGCGCAAAACCTGCAACCCATTCTGCAGCCGACCTGTGAGGATATGCATACGGAATTGCCGTGGTGGTAACGCATAAGCACACTTTCAACAGTATTTCCGTCTTCAAGCTCGAAGAGATACTTTTTCGTTCCGTCCTCTTTGGATGTCTGAACCTCTAATTTGCTTACATTTGTTATTGAATATTCTTTCTTCAGCCTTTCACGAAGCTTGACGGAAAGATCAGTCATATCATCAAAAGAGCTGACAAGCTTTACATGAAGCCATTTGTATATCTGGGCAGCCCTGAAGGGCTTTTCGCCGAGCACGGTCAGATCATTTCTGAGTTCATCGATTGTAAGGGATTTTATATCTTTCATATTCTTACATTTACTTTTTTATGAGCACGCAATAAAAGAAACCGTCCTGCTCGGCATCATCCGGAAGAAGCCGGACAGGTCCTTTTTCTACTTCATAACCATATTTTTCTTTTATATATAACGCTTGTTCTTCATTTTCAGCTCTTCTGACCGTACAAGTCGAATATAAAAGCTTTCCGCCTTTTTTCACATATGGGACGCAGCCGTCTATGATCTTTTTCTGAAGCTCGCAAAGAGACCGCAGCCCCTCTTTGGTCAGATTGTATTTAATATCTCTTTTCTTTCCGAGTATTCCGAGTCCGCTGCAGGGCACATCGAGTATCACACAGTCATATTTTTCATTTTCAGCGGGATCATTGACCGACGCATCCCTGACCTGAATACTTATATTCTCAAGTCGCATTCTGGATGCGTTTTCCCTTATAAGTCCTGCTTTGCTTTCAGACACGTCACATGAGGTTACTGATCCTTCGGGCCCTGCAAGCTCGGCAGCAAGGATACTTTTTCCGCCGGGTGCAGCGCAGCAGTCAAGGACCCTGTCGCCCTTCTGTATTCCCAGCGCCAGTACAGCCTTACATGAACTTACATCCTGAATATTGAAAAGTCCTTCTTCATATCCCGGGAGCTTCCTTATATCACCGGTATTATGTGCCTGATATACAAAAGGAACCTCAGTGCTCTTTCTTAAAGTAACACCGGTTTTTGAAATTTCAGTTACAGCCGTTTTTAAATCCTCTTCGGAAAGATCGCTTCTGAATCTGAGCGACACATCCCTGGTCTTCATCATGGCATCCAGAATACTATCGGTCCTGTCTCCGTATTCGCTTAGGAATACATCAAGGACAGATTCCGGCATGGAATATCTCAGCTGAAGATATTTCCTGTCCTGCTTACCCTTTTTTTCGGGTAAAAA
>CAMNAQ010000048.1 GCA_946531495.1 uncultured Lachnospiraceae bacterium
AAGGCATTCCCGTAAGAGGATCCGTACTGTACATTTCCCCCTTATCAAGAAAGCATCTCACTGTCTCAAGAGTTTCATCCCCTGCAGAATTGACCCTTACTCCTGACGTGACTGTCACAAAGCACAAGACTGCAACGGCAAATGCGATCACGGCAAAAATCCTTCCGGACACCTGTACGGATCCTCTGTCATCACCGGATCCTTCCAAACCGGCTAAAGTTTTTTTACTTTTCCCTGTCATGACAGTAAGGATAACAAACGCAAAATAACTCACTGTCATAAATACGACAATGATCATTCCAAGAAGGCGCTTTTCATCTTCAAGAAGAAGCGAACCCCTTACAGTAAGGAAATGAGCTGCGAATGAAAGACAGATGATAACCGCAGATCCAAGAGAAAAAGAGGAAAAAAAGTCCGCTCTTTTTCCGGAAAGCAGCCCCGACGCAAGCATCAGAGTCCTTCCGGAAAAAAAGGCGATTATAAGCAGAAATAAAATAAGGAGAACCGTTTTAGCCATCAGTAAAATCCCTGTCAGAAACAGTTTTTCTCATTCTTGAGATAAAGAGGTCTGTTCTTTACTTCAAGATAAGCCTTGGCAATATACTGCCCCAGAATACCGGTGCAGAAAAACTGAACACCGCTTACAAACACAATGATCGTGACCGTGCTGGCCCAGCCCGCAACAGGATCGCCGAACACAAGTCTTCTCACGATGATAAAGATCACCATCAAAAAAGCAAGAAAACAGAAAAACATTCCGATAAGCGAACTCAGCACAAGGGGCTTGGTAGAAAATGCAGTGATACCCTCGAGTGAATACATCACAAGTCCCCAGAAGCTCCACTTGGTCTTGCCGGCGCTCCTGTCCACATTCTCAAAATCGATCCACTTTGTATCATATCCTACCCAGCCGAATATTCCCTTTGTAAATCGGTTATATTCCGTCATGGCAAGAACGGCATCAATGAACTGTCTGGTCATGAGCCTGTAATCCCTTGCTCCGTCCATGATCTCCGTATCAGAAAGCTTCTTCATCACCTTATAAAAGCGTCTTGCAAAAAAGCTTCTGACAGGCGGCTCGCCCTTTCTCGTAACACGTCTGGTCGCTACGGAATCGTAGCCCTCATCGATGTACGAAAACATCTCCTCAAGGAGAGCTGGTGGATCCTGCAGATCAGCATCCATGATCACGGCATAATCGGAATCAGCCGATTTTAATCCCGCATACATGGCTGCTTCCTTACCAAAATTCCTTGAAAAAGATATAAGATGAACTCGCTCATCCTTTTCATGAAGAGCTCGTACAACACTGACAGTTCCGTCATCAGAGCCGTCATCTATAAAAAAGACCTTAAGACCGATATTTCTCTTTTCCAGAAATGCGGTATCCTTGATAAGTTCATCGTAAAAAAGCGGTATCGCTTCTTCCTCATTTTTGCATGGAACTATAACCGTAAGTTCTGACATTTCATCCTCCGGGTAGGGAGCCCTCCGTTTATACGGAAAAACTTAACCATAGTCCTGTATATTATAGCATAAATGCTGCACCATTACAGCCTTCCCTGCAAAAAAACAGGCAAAAACCAAGCCTGCAAAAAACGTGCCAAATCATAAAAAAAGCAGCAGGTGCCTCTACCCTGCTGCTTTTCAAGTCTGCCTGATATGCCTTACTCTCCGAGGCCACTCTCAACGACTGCAACCAGTCCCTCAAGAGCCTTTTCCTCATCCTCGCCTTCGCATACAAATTCTATCTCATCACCGCACTTGATGCATGCGCCGAGCACACTGAGAACCGATTTTGCATTGGCTGTGTTATCATCACCGAACCTGAAGGTTATGAGTGATTTATACTGCATTGCTTCTTTACAAAGGATCCCTGCAGGTCTCAAATGAAGACCGGTGGGGTTTTTGATCAAAACTTTCTGAGATACCATTATCGTACCCTTTCCTTACATTTTCAGTCCTGCAGACTCTTAAATCCAATCCCCTTACAAGCAGAACCTTACTGTTAATATGATAACAGATTAAAGTGCTATTTTCAATAAAACAGTATCAAATCCGGCCAGCATGACAAGACAGTTTCCGGATATCAGTTATCCTCCTTGTCTTCGGAGGTAAGGAGCACTCTCACATAGACCGTATCGGCCTTAACATGCTCACTGAGGACAAATCTTACCGGAAGTATCAGAATGTCTCCGTCCGCAAAGGTTCCGCCTGCATCGGCAGTGATCTCGGCTGTTCCGGAAAGTGATTCGGAGCTGATAGCGTTAAGTTCCATATTCAGTCCGGAGAGTCTGACACTTATGGGAGCTTCATCGATTATCTCAGCGGTAAAGCCGTCCGGAATATTTGTTATTGTAATGCGGTCAGCGGAAAGGTTTACATACTTCTCCACTATCTTCTCGATATATGCCGTGACGGTAATTTCTCCGTCATATCCCGGCTCTTCGAGAGAAACACCGGAAGGAAGATATTTATTGATATCATATGTAGCTTGCACATCGCCTGTAGCCCCTCCGATATCAATGGGGTCGACTTCGATCCAGTTAATGTTGTTGAGAACTCCGGTATCTCCGGCTATTGTCACAACCTCAGGATAGATATAGATATCATCGGCATACAGATATCCGTTTGCCGGTTCACCCGTCGCAGAGGAATATATGGGAACGTTCTTGGTAGAAAGCACTGTAACGGTCGTGGTTACATAATCCGTCTGCTTAACTATCGTCTCACTTTCAATCCTGTGTCCGCTCTGATCATAGAGATGTATCTCCATGTCAGCAGATATAGTCTTTATCGCACCGTCGAGATCTATGGTAACCTGCGCATAGGCAATCTTATCAACCTCGGACTCCGGACCGGATACCTCTATTCTGTTTCTTTCGAGATTGACCTTTCCGGCAACACATCCGTCGCCCACGGAGCCTACAAGCTCATAGACGATATTGATGTATCTCGTCTTCTTGTCCTCAACGACTACCTGAAGCTCGTCATGATCGGCCGTAATACTCTCGGCGCGGTCAAGCGAATATACAATGGGAACAGTACCGTCCTCCCTGATCTCGGACAGATCAGCAATCACCGAGATATCAGCCGCAGTCAGGGAGCTGATTACCGATTCGGGTGCTCTGACCGTGATCTTAACTATATCGGAATTATTAAGGACCTGGTAAACCTTGCCTTCATTTTCAAGGACATTGGTGCCGACAAGGGTGACACGGACATTATTAAATGTCTGGGTACTCACAGGGTTGTTGATCTGTGCCACGATTATCCATACTACAAATGCGATCATCACAGCCAGTATCTTAAGCCACAGATTGTTTGTCAGAATCTTGCCGAAGCGTTTAAGCATCTTCATGATCTCTTGCGCCTCCTTCTTCTGCCCTGTGAATTCTTTTCGGTATCCTCACGGTTTTCACCGAAGGTGTTCATAAGAAGCCTCTTTAAGGAAGCCTCGGAAAGATTCCTTTCCAGTTCTCCGTCACGCGCAACGGAGATCCTGCCTGATTCCTCCGATACGATTATGACAAATGCGTCAGATTCTTCGGAAATACCGAGTCCCGCTCTGTGCCTTGTACCGAACTCCTTGCTGAGCGAAAGTGAAGAAGTCAGAGGAAGGTAGCATGTAGCGCAGGATATACGGTCATGTCTCACCGTAACCGCTCCGTCATGAAGAGGGGTATTCTTTTCGAAGATATTGAGAAGAAGCTGCGAAGTGATCTCCGCATCCACCTTGATGCCTGTTTCATCAACCCTTGAAAGGGACTCCTTATTCTCGATGACAATAAGCGCTCCGGTTTTTTCTTCACCCATCAGATAGCATGCTCTTGCAATCTCATCGATGCTCTTTTCGGAAAGCGTAACCATGTAATTGCTCTGCTGGACAAAATAGAAAAGCCCGCCGATGATATTGCTCTTTCCGAGAGTTTCAAGAGCCTTTCTGAGTTCGGGCTGAAGCACAACGATCAGGGCTATGACAGCGAACTGAAGAATGTTGCTCGACAGCCACAGGATCGTATCCATGTGAAAAACATTGGCGATGATGATAAAGACAAGTATCACAACAAGTCCCTTCATCAGGGACCATGCTCTGGTATTGTGCATCCATCTCATCATGTAATACAAAAGAACGGCAATGATCAGTATTTCCGCATAATCCTGCCATTCTATCGTACCGATGTAGGTACCGAAGCTCTTAATATATTCTATTGTCTCTTCGATAAACTGCATCCTGTAACCGACCCGTTAACAAAATATCCTTTCCGATCACCGCCTGGCATCTCAGGTTACCGCCTTCTGCCGGCTGCCCGGTTATCGCTTTCTAAGGGCTGCCTAGTTATCGCCTTCTGTCCTCAGCGATCGTCATGTCGTCATCTTCTTCGTAATATTCTTCTTCCTCAATTTCTTCAGGCTCCCGGTTTCTCCATGCCTGGGACACGCGTCCGCCATAGGAACGATTGATATTCTTAACCTTTTTGTTCGCGGCTGTGACATTCATTTTGGGAACAGCCTTTACATAGTAATAATACTCGTCGTCTTCAAACTGCACCCGCTCCGTCCTTGTGTAATCAACACAGAACCGGAAGAATTCGATCGCCTTTCCGACGAGGAAAGCAAGCACAAGTCCAAAAAGTATCGACAGCACCGAAAAACCTGCCTTGTAGATAAGTCCGCCCACAAGAAGTATCAGGGTGTTGAGTATGGCTCCTGCGATCATTGCAATAGTCCAGCAATGCTCGATAGGCAGACGTCTGATTATATATACGGCGATAGTCGTGATGGCAAATGCAGCAACCACAACAAGCATCTGCTTATTCCCGAGAAGTGAATCGATTATCAGCTTGATCTGACCGAGGATATCCGACAGATCTCCCGATACATTTGCAGCGTTCTGAACAACAACATGAAGCGTGTAGTAAACAATGACTCCGCATACCACCGACAATGCCGAAACAGGTCCGCCGACAAGGCCCATCACAACCGGGATCACATAGGGAACGTGACAGACAAAGAGCATCGGTGTTACAACAATGCAAAGCGATTCCGATGGAGTAAAGCGAAGATACAGCAGATAGATCAGCATGTAGACAACGGCCACGATGATCGCAACTTCAGGTGAAAGTGCGAAAACGTGAGCCATGGAAAACAGGCTTCCGAAAAGAAGTATCGCTCCGGAGGGCAGGAAAGAACAAGCAAGGGAAACAATGAGAACGATTCCTATATTGTTAAGCCTTCCCATATATCCAAGTCTGGAATTGATCATGATGAGCATGATCAGTGCAAGAAGAAACTTAAAGACCGGTATTATGAATACGTCATACTTAGAGAAAAACACCTTGATGTTATCTCTTATCTCCAAAAGCTGTGTCATAACCTTTCCTTACTGCTTGTCATACATCTGCTTGAGCACCTTGAGGTTCTTGAAGTACCTCTTGAGCTTTCTGCGAGATATGTTATATCTGATGGTGCAGACGATATATGTGATCAATACGTATATACCGGCGAACCATGCATATTTGATCAGAATATCCCTGACAAATGCGAGGATATCCATATCATACATATTTTCCATAAACACATCGAAGCTGTAATAGATATACAGTCCGAGTATCATTGCGAACGAAAGAGTCGCACAGATCACAGCCTTCAGTATCCCTACGGCGATATAATCGCCCTTGAAGAATCTGACGACATTCATATGCTTTTTTCCTTCACCGGCTTCATAAGAAGCCATTCTGGTCATGAGCATGACCCTGTCTTTATTGAGCATATCCTTAAAAAGGCCTGTGCCTTACTCCTTACATAAACAAGTCACCTGCAGGCAGGCAAAGGGTGCCGGTTAACCTTGGGGCCGGGCACACATTCGTCCGACAGGCGACTGTATAAGTCATATGGAAAAATACTAGTTATCAAGATAACGCATCTTGGGATTAGTCTTGCTGTTGCCTGCAGGTTCCTGCTTCTGAACAGACTTATTGGCACTTAAAATGCTGTTGAAGCTGTTTGTCATACTGGCCTTGCATCTATCGCAAAATCTTCCGGATCT
Organism: uncultured Lachnospiraceae bacterium; assembly: GCA_946531495.1. Lineage (GTDB taxonomy): Bacteria > Bacillota > Clostridia > Lachnospirales > Lachnospiraceae > AC2028. Next base: position 6,050 of record CAMNAQ010000048.1, read on the forward strand.
GATGGGGGCACCGCATGATTCGCAATTGAGCATAAGTGCGGAATCTTCCGTAACCTCCAGCCTGTCCTCTCTTAGCCACGCCCTAATCTGGCCGGGTTCAACCTCACAGGCTTCAGACACTTCCTGAATGCCTACGCCCTTGTGATCCCTGATATACTGCTTGACCACCTGGAACTTAGCTTCAAGAGCCTGCCTGCAAGCAGGGCATACCGGAGTTCCGGTAATGTAGTTGAAAAGCTTACCGCAGGACTTACAATTCCTTACGTTCATCCTATCGCCTCCATGTTCAGACTCCTTCACCCGATGCAAGAGTTATACAAAAAACAGCCTCCGCACCGGCATCAAGAAGAATCCCGGAGCACGCATCCATCGTCGCGCCGGTAGTATATATATCGTCAACCAATAATATACGTAATGATTTTACTACATTTTGCCCACTCTTGAAAGCATTTTTCAAATTTTTCCGCCTCTCTGTAGGGCTTAAAAGTTTCATCGGAGCGGTGTTTTTGACACGTCTCAGAGAATCGGTCAAAAGAGGTATCCCAAGAAGCTCAGAAAGCTCAAATGCGTAATCATACGCCTGGTTATATCCTCTTTTCAGCTCCTTTTCCTTAGAAAGCGGCACAAAAGCAACGGCATCCGGTTTTATGCCCATTATATAGTCTTCAAGAACCCGGACTGTCATTTCCGCGAAGATCCCTGCATATTCACGCCTTCCGAGATATTTGAACCTGTAAAGCGCATCCCTCACCGCCCCGTATTCGAACGCACTCCTGCATCTTGTAAAGGAATGGCCTGTTTTCCAGCAATCTAAGCATTTGCAGGTACCCTGCGGTACCTTCTTGCCGCATTTTTCGCAAAAGGGAGCGCCGAGAGCCCGCAGTTCCTTCATGCATGTAAAACAGATCCTTTCGGCAGGAGGCCAAACAGGCCTGTCACAAACCGGGCATCTCGAAGGGTAAACCAAAGCAGCAATTTCAGCTGCCTTTTGCCTGAAGAAGCCTCTCCGTAAAAGATGTATATCTGTCATTACTTCCTTTCGTATCTATCATCCGTCCGATGGTTTCGGAGCTTCCAAGCAGTACCACGCAGGTTTTGGCCCTTGTGATACCGGTATAAAGCAGATTTCTGTACACAAGAAGCGGCGAAGGATCCAGCACCGGGATTATCACCGCAGGATATTCGCTTCCCTGGGATTTATGTATCGTCATGGCATAGGACAGATCGAGCTCATCCAGCTCTGAAAAAGAGTATGATGCCACCCGACCGTCATCAAACAAAACCGTGATAACCCGGCTGCTTTCGTCTATTGATCTGATCCTGCCCAGGTCGCCGTTAAACACTCCGGTCCCGGACTGTGACAGAGACGTCAGTCTCGAATCGGTCCTCCATTCAAGCTTATAATCATTCTTTGTCTGCATGACCTTATCGCCCTCGCGGAAAAGAGTATCACCGTAGATATACTCTTTTTTGTCATCCGCAGGCGGATTAAGAGTCTGCTGGAGGAACCTGTTGAGTTCACCAACGCCGAGAGCACCCTTTTTTCCGGGAGTAAGGACCTGTATATCAAAGGCCGTACAATGCACATAATCAGGCAGTTTTTCCGATATCATCCATCCGATGGTCTGTCTTATGACACCGGCGTCATCTCTTTCAAGAAAAATAAAATCCTTTATCGAAGAAGACAGTTCTATATGCTCTCCCCTGTTGATCTTATGCGCATTGATAACGATATTGCTTGTCTCATCCTGTCTGAAGATCTTCTCAAGCTTCACCATAGGGAAAAAGTCACAGGAGCAGATATCATTAAGCACGCATCCGGGGCCGACACTCGGAAGCTGCGATGCATCGCCGACGAGGATGAGTCTGGAAGAAACCGGCACAGCAGAAAGCAGCGCCTTAAAAAGCATGATATCCACCATGGACATCTCATCTATTATTATCACGTCAGCTTCAAGGGGATCCTCCGCATTTTTCTGAAAATAGGCTGAGCCTCCCGAAGAATCCGTGATAGATGCAACGCCAAGAAGCCTGTGTATCGTGGTCGCTTCATAGCCGGTAGCTTCGGTCATCCTCTTGGCAGCTCTTCCGGTGGGCGCCGCAAGAACGATCTCACAGCCCTGGTTCAGGAAATATCCTATGATCATGTTGATGGTCGTGGTCTTACCTGTTCCGGGTCCTCCCGTCAGGATGAAAAGTCCGTTCTTTACGCATTCCCTGACGGCGCTGACCTGAAATGGGTCCGCCCTCATGCCATTTTCTTCGGCGATCTTTACGATATCCCTGTCTATCTTTTCATCAAGGCCCGGAAGATTTTGAAGCATCGGGATATTTTTTTCAACCAGCATCCTTGCGCAGCTAAGCTCCGCAAAATAGTATCCGGGAAGGTATATCCTGTCGCCGTCTCTCTTAACCCTTCCGGCATGAACGAGCTGTTCGAGGTTTTTCCCTATATCACCGCATCCTGCGCCCAGGAGTTCTCCGGCTTCTTTCACCAGGCGCTCAGTCGGAAGAAAGCAATGACCGTCTGCGGAGCTTTCCAGAAGCGCATACAAAAGACCGGCCTGGCATCTGTCATCGCTTGCGGGATCCATTCCCTGAGCAGCGGCGATATCATCGGCGGTTTTAAAACCGATACCCCTGATATCCTCGGCTAGTTTATAGGGATTGGTCCTCAGAACTTCAATATATCCGGGGCCGTAATTATCATAGATCTTAACCGCCATCGTCTGGGTTATTCCGAGAGTGCCCATTGCGACCATGGCATCACGGAGATCCTTTTTTTCCTCCATGGAAACTGCGATCTCCATGGCTTTTCGCTTGCTGATACCCTTGATCTCGGAAAGCCTCTCCGGTTCTTCTTCTATGATCCTGAAGGTATCGTCTCCGAATTTGGCAACGATCTTGGCAGCAAGCCTCTCACCGACACCTGTCACGGCTCCGGATGCAAGATACCGTTCCATTGCTTTTGAATCCTCGGGAGGAACGATGCGATAGGAATCGATCTTAAACTGGATACCGAATTTCGGATGGTCAAAATAGGAGCCGTCAGCTTCTATAGTATCTCCCACCGAAACATCGGGCATTTTTCCGACGACAGTTTCGTCTTCATCCTCCGTTTCGAGAAGGACCGCCTTGTACCCGTTTTCATGCTTTTCAAAGTAGATGCGCTTAACAGTGCCTTTTATTGTGTTGTTCTGATCGTATAAATCCATATAACGCATATCACTGTTTCATGTTTTTGATTCGGTATATCGAGGGGCAGGAAAATGAAAGATATTGCGAGACAAAACGCAGATAAAAAAATCACGGATGCATGTATTATACACCCGTGAAATGAAAAATCGATGTTATTTTAAGTTACTTTTCGGAGGCGGAATTCAGGGAAGAGATCATGTCGGCAGGAATGGAATTTTCGTCCAGCCCGTAGTTGCGGCGAAGCTGCTCATAAAGCTGCTGTGCGATACCGAGTCCCTGTTTTTCGGTGGACTGTGAAGCAAGCTCCTGAAGGGCCTGTCCTCTGAAATAATCGACGAGATTTTCAGTGGATGCATCCTTGCCTTCATCATTTTTGACGACGGTATTCTGCATATGCTTGAAAACCTGCTCGAGCATGTAGCTTTCAAACTGCTTGCACACATCCATGAGCTCGTCATCGGTAGATGCATTCTGCGCTTTTCCGGAAAGATCTCTCGCAAATTCGGAAGCCTTTGCCTGTCCGGTTACGGATGTGTAATATTCTGTTAAGCTTGAAACGCCGGAAATATCCATTTAATCATCTCCTGAGGTTATTGGCGGTATCGAGCATGGAATCGGATGTGGTGATGACTCTTGAGTTGAGTTCATAGGCTCTCTGGGTGGTGATCATATTGACCATTTCATCAGCAACCTGAACATTGGAGCCCTCAAGGTATCCCTGATTGATAGTGCTCTTTTGAAGATTATTATTGGTCGCTTCATTTATCGCTCTTCCGCTGGCTGCGGTCTCTTCAAAAAGCGTATCGCCTTCACGGGAAAGTCCGTTGGGATTATTGAACTGCCAGAGTCCGATGGTAATACCGAGAGGCTGAGGATTATTTTTTTCATCGGGATAGCAGATCTGTCCGTCATTGGTAACCGTTATCCTGCTTGTAGTGTATTTGGAGTCAAGGATTATTGGATTTCCCTTTGTATCGAGAACGGGATTTCCGTCGGAGGTAGCAAGCATATTGCCGCCGTTTGAAGCAAGCGTCCACCCGAAGTTTCCGTTTCTGGTGTAGTAGGTTTTGCCGTCTCCGCCTTTTATTCCGAAGAATCCGTTTCCGCCTATGGCAAATGCGGTATCATTCTCGGATGCAAAAAACGATCCCTGTGAAAAGCTCGTATTAAGAGATGATACTCTTGTGCCGAGTCCCACCTGCGCATGTCCGGGCTTGGTATCTCCGTTTGCGGATGTGGTCTTGGTCTGAAGTGTCTGATAAAGGAGATTCTTGAACTCTATGCTCTGCGATTTGAAGCCGGTGGTATTAACATTTGCCAGATTATTGGCAATGTTATCAAGGCTGGTCTGCTGTGCGAGCATTCCTGTTGCGCCTGTCCATAAACTTCTTACCATATCTTCCTCCTTACGAACTCAGTTCTTAACTGTATAGTTTTACGTGTTGCTCTCCGCTGTTGATGCCTGATCTTACTTTCCTATCATTCCTTACTGCCGGTCTTACTATACGGTTCTGCCGTCATGCCTTACTGCCGTTCTTAAGCATTTTCAACCTATTACACTTTACCTACCTGATTGACTGCCTTTTCAAGCGTGGAATCTATTGTCTGGATCACCTTCTGGTTGCTCTCATACTGTCTTGATATGGTGATGAGATTGACCATTTCGGAAACGGTGTTTACATTGGATGCTTCAAGGTATCCGCTGTAGATCTGACCGTCAGCGGTTTTGAACTTCGCACCTTCTATGGGCTGATAATACGTCTCACCATATTTTTCAAGATAATCATAATTTTCAAAATCCTGAACCTGTATGGTGGCAAGAGTTCTGCCGTCCTGCATTACTCTTCCGTCACGGTCGATGGTAGTTTCCTTAAGCGGATCTATTTTGATATGCCTTCCGTTTGTATCAAGAAGATAATCACCTTCATGGGTTACGATATAGCCCTGATTATCAAGCTGGAACTCACCTGCTCTTGTGTACTTGGTACTTACCTCTCCGGCCTTGTTGGTAAATTCCACAGCAAAAAATCCGTTCCCGCCGAGGGCAAGATCATAGGTATTGCCGGTGATCCTGAAGCCGCCCTGTGTCCAGTCGACGTAATTTTCTCCGATCTTGACGCCGCGGCTGTTATAGCCTTCTCTTGTAACAAGGTTATATCCCACAGTCGAATCCTTGATCTTAAGATCCAGGACCTCGTCAAAGGACTGGCTTGTCGCACCCTCTTTTTTATATCCGACGGTGGTTACATTAGCCATGTTATTACTGAGAACATCCATACGATTCTGCTCGTTGATCATTCCCGTATAAGCTGTATATAATCCCTTGACCATATAACCTCACTTTCGTATGTATCCGGATGGAGCCCGGCGGCCTGCCTCCCCCTAAATGGGCAATGCGATACGCTACTCTATGGAGCTTCTGAAGGTCGAGATAAACTCGACATACTTACCTGTTCCTATTGCAACCGCAGTCATGGGATCTTCCGCGGTCATTGTGGTGATACCCGTTCTGTCAGTGATAAGATCCTCAAGTCCTCTGAGAAGAGCGCCGCCTCCGGTAAGGACGATGCCTCTGTCTGCGATATCTGCGGAAAGCTCGGGAGGAGTTCTCTCAAGAACAGAGTGGATAGCATCAACAATGCTGTTGGTGGAATCTTCAAGTGCCTCTTCCATCTCCTCGCTTGTAACCTCGATGGATGTGGGAAGTCCCTTTACGATATGGCGTCCCTTGACCTCCATCTTGTCCACTTCGGGTCTTCTGAAGCAGGTTCCTATCTTGATCTTGACATCCTCAGCGGTTCTTTCACCGATGCTGAGGCTGTGGTTTTTTCTCATGTATTTAACTATCGCATCATTAAAGTCATCTCCGGCAACCTTCAGTGAAGTACTCTCAACAGCACTTCCGAGGGAGATGACGGCTATTTCGGTGGTACCGCCGCCGATATCAACGATCATATTTCCGCAGGGCTTGGAAATATCGATTCCGGCACCGATAGCTGCCGCAATGGGCTCCTCGATGATAAGAGTCTCTCTTGCCCCGACCTGATATGCCGCGTCCTCAACCGCCTTCTTCTCGACTTCCGTAACACCGCTGGGTACGCATACAGCGATCCTGGGCTTTCTGAGAAGTCTGTGTCCGACTGCCTTCTGGACAAAATATTTCATCATTTTCTCGGTGACCTGGTAATCGGAGATAACTCCCTGCTTGAGCGGTCTTACTGCCACGATATTTGCAGGTGTTCTTCCGAGCATGAGCCTCGCGTCTTCACCGATTGCCTTTACCTTTTTGGTATTTTTATCGATTGCAACAACAGAGGGCTCCTTGAGCACAACTCCCTTACCTTTTATATAAACGAGAACCGATGCGGTCCCAAGATCGATTCCGATATCTAATGCTGCCATTACAAAACCCCTTTCGGATATATTTTACATAAATTAAAGAATAATCAATTTATTATATCCGATTCGGGTAAAAAAATACAGTAGATCATTTCGGTTTACATAATTTTATTTTTGGTTTACATAATTTTTTGCCTGGTGTTTGGGACAACAAAAAAGCATGGAAACAAAACCTGCTTCCATGCACCATTCCAATTCTCCTTACAGGATGTATATCGGAATAATCCAATCATAAGTTTAGTGCTTTTTGTAGATTTTTTTGACCAGAGAATTATAAAGCCCGGAAAGCGGTCCGGACGCCAGAGCATGACGAAGGGGCTGAAGGGTCACGACCATGTACAGCCTGCAATAAAACAGCTGTCCGGCGGTCAGATACATACCTGTGATCTCTTTATGCTCTTTCGCGGATCTTTTTACAGCCTTCGGAGACTCTGAGTAGCCGCCCCCCTCATACCTGCAGACAGGCTCTTCGACATAGACCGTATCGGTATTATTCTTAAGCACGCTCCAAAGGAAATGCTCATAATCCGCCCTGACCTTGAATTCGGGCCTGTAAAGTCTTTTGGCAAAGCAGTATTTTGAATACAGGATAGCCTGATGGCAGGGGATATTACGATAACATACAAGCGGTGTGATCTTGGGAGATATGTATTCAACGCTGCCTGTAAGTTCCGAATACCTGCTACCATACAGGATCAGCGGTCTTCCTTCGGACGGAGCACCGTTTTTTTCGATATAGCTGTTTGCAGCCCCGGTAAACCTTGCCAGCACTTCATCGTCATAGAAGTTATCACCGCAGTTCATGAAGATATAGAAATCACCGGATGCATGTGAGATTGCCTGATTCATTCCATCATATATTCCGGTATCCTTCTGTTCGATAATCCTGACACGATCGTCATTTAACGCCCTGACATTATCTATTGAGCCGTCAGAAGACAGACCATCTTTTATGACGATCTCAAATTCCGCACATTGCTGTGAAAGTGCATTACGCACTGTCTGTATCAACTTGTCACCCGCATTAAGGGATACTACAATGATGGAAATTTTCATTTGCTTTGCTTGTTAATGGCGTATTTCTTCTCTTTTATGCCTTTATACTGACCTTCTTCGAATACACGATCCGTCAGATTTCCGTCTTTTATTCCCATAAAAATCATTTTAAGAGCGCGTTTATAGGAATAATCCTTAACATAATCATATCGCATCTTGGTCACCCAGCGAAGGCCCCAGAGCCACGCAGAGCCGCCATAGAGGAAATGATACAGCACCCCTCTGTCATAGAAGATCTTATCGTTATATCCGAAAAACCATGTGGACGGCCTCGGAACTTCTTCACCAAGCTCCACCGGAGACGCCAGAAGATTCAGCCCCGCCTTAAGACAGTCCCTCAAAAAGAGCGAATCCTCACCGTTTGAATACTTTGCACCGCCTCCGAACAAAAGACTGAATTTAATCCGGGATGATTTTATCTTCGCAGCCCTTGCGGCAATGCTGTATGCAGGATACCTTCCGCAGTTGTAAAAGCCGACCTTTTTGTAGTCCTCATTACTGTATGTGCGTCTTTCATCACATACCCTCATGTTAAAGAGGATAACGTCAGCTTCGGGGTGGTCTGTGAAATCCTTCAAAACCTTAGCCTCGTATCCCTCGTCATAGACTATATCCTCATCGGAGAAAAGAATGATATCCGCTTCGGACATTTCAATACAGGTATTTCTGTTCAGTCCGACCCCCTTTGTACAGGATCTCAGCGTATGGACCCTGTGTCCGCCGAAGGAAAATACTTCCTCGGAACTGTTTTCCTCCTGCTGGGATACGATAACCGCATCGGAAGCGATATTCATTGTTTTGGCAAGTTCATGCGGATCTTTCTTCACGCATGATACAAGTAATTCAAAAGTCATTTTTTGCGTTTACCCGATCCGGTGCTTTCAGTCTTTGAAGATTTCACAAGTTCCTTATTTCTGTCGAGCATCTTTTTAACATAGAAGCCGGTATATGATCCCTTAACCTTCGATATCTCCTCGGGAGTTCCGCATGCGATCACCGTTCCTCCTCTGTCTCCGCCTTCGGGGCCCCTATCAATAATATAATCCGCGCACTTGATGACATCAAGATTATGCTCGATCACGACCACGGTATTTCCGCCGTCC
>CAMNAQ010000049.1 GCA_946531495.1 uncultured Lachnospiraceae bacterium
GTGTTTTAGGCATAAAAATGAGGCTGTCACACGTTTTAGTGCGACAGCCCCTTTTCTCATTCCCGTCATCTGGCGTCCGGATCCTCATTAAGGAACTGCTCTTCCGCCATGTCATCGATCATATGCTCAATGATCGTCTTCTTAAGATATATATCATATCCGAGCTGACAGATGAATGCGAACTTCTTGAGATATTCCCTCATCTCTTCCGGAGCATCATCAAAGCCTCTGTCAATCTTCTCCGTCTTTTCGTCTATATCCTTCTTAAGCTTTCCCCTTGCTCCCTTGCCTACGGATATCATCTCCGCATACAGCTTTTCTACCGAATATCCGCCGAGGGTCTCATTGGACAAAGGCTCTAAAAGAGTCTGTATATCTCCGATGGAAAGGAACGATTTAAAATAAAAGATGAACAAAAGCTCGAGCATATGCTCTCTTGAATATTTTTTCTTAAGGGGCGGGTGGATCAGATGATTCTTGGCATAATTATTTATCATGGTCTTGGTAAGGACCTTGTCCTTGGACGGTTTTCTGACAAGCCCCGCAAGCTTACGATCCATAAATGTGGTAAGCTGATCCATATACAATTCCATAGCCGGGAGTTCATCCGGTGAGATCGTATTGATCGTCTTAAGATTATCTATCGCCCTTGCGACAGTATCATGAAAGTTTTCTTCACCCATTAGGTTACTCCGATAAAAATATTTAAGAACAAAAGCCATGCATTATACACACCCTCAGGATGTCTTGTGCTCTCATGATATTATATAGTCTTAAAAACCACATGGCAAGAATATAAATCCGTATCCTGGCGGGAGCATTTTTGTATAGCGGATCCGTTCCGCGGGTGATACAATATCGCAGGCATCAATAGATGTCACTTAATAATCTAAAGGCTAAAATGGTTACATGCTGAATAAAATAATAAAACTCATAAAAAAAGATCCCATGCTGCCTGTATCGCTTCTGGCGGCAGTAATATCATTATTCATAACTCCCCCGACCAGGGATCTGATAAAGGCTATCGACTGGCACACTCTCGGCATACTGTTTATGATGCTTACTGTTTTGGAAGGCTTTAAACAGGAGAATCTGTTCAGGCCGCTGCTGGGGCTCGGATCAAGGCTCACCACTATGGTCGCACTTTCCGCATTTTTAATCTTCGGTGTTTTCTTTACTTCGATGTTCGTTACAAACGACGTCTCTTTGATAATATTCGTGCCTCTGACCATCCTTTTGTTCAGGAGTGCAAAGCGTGAAGAATGCATACTGACAGTCATATCCATGGAAAACATTGCGGCGATCAGAGGTTCTCTTTTAATGCCCTTTGGAAGTCCCCAGAATCTTTTTCTTTTCAACAGATCCGGAGTAAGCGCGGGAAGCTTCATACTGCATATGTCTCCTCTGTGCATCAGCTCTGCAGTACTCCTTGTTATATTCATACTTTTCTATTTCAGAAAAGAAAAGGGAGCCCGCATAGAATTCGAGCTTGACTTAAAGCCCTGGGAAGCTGACGGAAGAGTAAGAAGAATAACCTATATGATGCTTTTTGTCATGATACTCCTGGTCATCGTATCCCGTACGAAATACTGGCCTGCAGCGGTATGCATAGTACTCATCTCAGTCCTTACGGTTAACAGAAAGCTTTTAAGAAGTGTTGACTATGTCCTTCTGGTCACCTTCTTCTGCTTCTTTGTTTTTTCATCATCAATCACCGCAAATCCCGCAATAGGATCCTTTCTTCAGAAAACCGTGACCGGTCATGAATATATTTCAGTCATACTGGTAAGCCAGGTCATTTCGAATGTACCGGCATCAATAGTGCTCTATCCGTTCTCCGAAAATTTTGCCGGACTGATCTACGGCGCAGATACCGCAGGCCTTTGCTCTCTTATAGGCTCTCTTGCCTCAGTGATCAACTACCGCATATATGTAAGAGAATATCCCGAAAAAGGCAGAGATTTCATAAAAACCTTCACGCTTGTAAGCTGGGCATTCTTCATAATTGTTGTTATCCCCGGCTATCTCCTCGGCAATTGGAGCTTTTTCTGAAAAAACTCCTCAGGAAGACAGGATTTCCGGGTGCTTTACTTTCATTTGATAAAGTGTTAAAATTTCAACTTGTGAAAGCAAATTCATTAAAGGAGATGCTCGATAATGAATGATAAATTAAAGTCCGAATCGGTTGATCAGCTTTTTAAAGGAATTCTTGAACTTCAGACTATCGACGAATGCTATTCCTTCTTCGAAGACCTGTGTACCATAGGCGAACTTGTAAGCATGTCCCAGCGCTTTGAGGTTGCCAAGATGCTCAAGGAGGGCCAGACTTATCTTGCTATCTCCGCTAAAACAGGTGCTTCCACCGCAACCATCAGCAGGGTAAACAGAAGTCTTACCTACGGCAACGACGGATACGACATTGTGCTTGCAAGGATGAAGGATGATAAAGAAAGCAAGTGATTCAAACAGCAAGCAAACCCCGGATCGGAAACGATCCGGGGTTTATACTTCCATATTATCTTAATGCCGGATTCTTTCAGGCAACATCATTTTCGTTTCTGATACCTGCCTCAGCATCCTTGAGATTCTGTAATGTGGTCTGTGCGATGGCGGAGAGAGCTTCTTTGGTATAAAAGCCCTGATGAGAAGTGATCATAACATTAGGGAACGCAAGCAGCCTTGCCGTAACGGAATGTGCCATGATCTCATCGGAAAGGTCCTGATAAACATTACCGGTCTCCTCTTCATAAACATCAAGTCCGACGCCCAGGAATTTGTTAAGACGGATTCCTTCTATGAGCTCTTTTGTATCGATAAGTCCTCCTCTTGATGTATTTACAAGTATAACACCGTCTTTCATCTTTTTGATCGATTCCAGATTGATCATATGATATGTGGAATCCATCAGCGGACAGTGAAGTGATATAAGATCACTTTTCGCAAGCAGTTCGTCAAGGGTTACATATTCAACAAAATCCTTCAGCGCAGGATTCTGATACACATCATATGCAATGACTCTCATTCCGAAGCCCCTGCAGATCCTTGCCATTGCAGCGCCGATCTTGCCGGTGCCGATTATTCCGGCAGTCTTTTCATAGAAATTCACTCCGCGGAGTCCCTTAAGCGTATAGTCATTCTCACGGACCTTGTTATATGCCTTGTAAAGTCGTCTGTTGACAGCAAGGGCAAGTCCCATTGCAAGTTCCGCAACAGATTCGGGAGAATACCCGGGCACTCTCTTTACTGTTATGCCCAGCTCTTTTGCCTTCTCGGTATCAACATTATTGAAGCCTGCGCATCTCATGAGCACGTATTTGACACCGCATTCCTTGAATATCTCCAGAGTTGCTGCTCCGACATCCGCGCTTACAAAGGCGCATACGGCATCATAGCCCTTTGCCAAAGGCGCGGTGATGGGTTCGAGTTCATGATCGATATAGTCGATCTCGATTCCCGGAAAGTTCTCAAGCTCAGGATCAAAGGATTTCTTATCATAGGTCTTGGCGGAATAAAACAATATCTTCATTTATATCTCTCCTTCCGTTAATAACAGGGATCATCCTTAAACGGATGATCCCCGAAAAGCTTATATGCAATTGCCGAAGCCATGTATTATCATTGTAAAGCTTCCGACACATCATCCGTTCCGGGAACCTTTTCAACCAAAGGTATTTCCTCCGCCTCGGATGCTTCTTCAGTCTCAGGAGTCTTCGGAAGGGCATCTTCAAAGGGAATATCCTTTACGGAACGTGTCAGATTATCTGCAGCATTCTCCGTTACAGGTTCAGGCTCATTTTCCAAAGCCTCTTCCAGTGCTTCCTTAACTTCGGATACCGCGCTTTTTGAATCCTTTCTTTCCTTGGCCTTAAAAGAAAAAGAATCCTTATCCCTGGCGGTGTTCAGCCCATCCTCCATAATGCACTTTCCGTGGAAAAGCGCCTTCTCGTCAATGATGATATTTCCTGTATGGATATCGCCAATGACTCTGGATGTAGACGATAATTCAGCTCTTTCCGGAGCTATGATGTTTCCCTCTATCTCACCGCCTACAATGATCCCGCTGCATTTTACATTGCCCCTTATCATGCCGCTGGTTCCGACTACAAGCGTACCCTCGACATTAACATTTCCGCCTATCTTACCGTCTATGCGGACGCTTCCCGGCGATGCAAAATCCCCGTCCATTACGGAGCCTTTGCCGATAAGGGTGGTGATATTCAATTTCTGGTTCTTCATTACCTTTACTCCCTTTGCTTTTGCAGGTAAAGCTCTGTCATACCGCTTGTTTTTGCGGTATCATGCAGGCGCTCACCCGCTTATTATCATAACCTCTTCAGGGTTAATGTATTCTCCGTTAAGGATCATCTTGTAACCCACAGAGGTATTGCCCGACTTAAGATTGTAAAGTGTATTACCTGCAGAAACGCTGTCACCTTCGGAAACAACCGGGTCTCCGTCGTTCATGTAAACAGTGCAGTAACCGTTGCCGTGATCAATGGTTACTACGGTATAGTAACCGAGATCCCTTTTAACTTCCTGGGATGAGCTCGTATTTTCACCGGCAACATAATATTCGGCAATCGAGCCGTCGTCTTCGTCCTTGGGATTGGTTCTGATCTCAATGACCGTACCTGCTGCAGTTGCCCTGCAGAAGTCACCGTCAGAACCGTTAAAGATAATGACCGGGATCTCACCGTCTGAAGTAAGCGTCATGGTGGCGGATCCGCTCATGGGAAATTCTGTCGGAATATAGAAACTGCCTAACTCTTCGGAGAGAGAATCGATCTCTTCTTCCTTCACAAGAACCGTCTGGGAAAGAACATCTATTTCGGAATTCTTGCTGTCAAGGATTCCGGTAAGTCTTGTGATCTCAGCCTCCAGGCCCTCGATCCTTTCATTCCTGATATTGATTCCTTCGGTATATCCCTTTATTATTCCGGCTTCATTGGCAAAATAGCCTACAGCTGCGCCAAGGGTGATGCACACAAAAGTGACACCCGCATAGATAAGCCCCTTATGTATCCTTACGGGCTTAATCTTTTCATTGACATCGCTGGACGCGACTATCATCTGACGTCTTATTTTTTTCTTGTGCCTTGAATCCTTAAGCACATAAGTAAATTGTGAAGACATCAAACCTCCAAAAAGCTACAATAAAGCGATTATCTGTAACTATAACATTTTACTAATATTTTTGCAAATTTTCCGTAACATTCCCGTAATATTTCACAATGCAAAAAAAATCCCGGCACTTACAAAATGCCGGGATATTACTTTTAACAGACGAACAGTGATTCCAAACAGCCACGCTAATTACGGCAAAGGCAGATAACCTCATCCATGTCCAGATGTCCTCCGTAAATATCCAGCGCAGATCCGATGGTGATATCTATCCTGCCGTTTCCGAGTTCTCCTATCATCCTTATATCGTCGTAGGTAGCTATGCCGCCCGCATAGGTCACCTTTCGGGAAGAAAAGTCTTTCAGGATATCAAGCACTTCCTTCTGCGGACCCTTTGATTTTCCTTCCGAATCAACGGCATGGATCAGAAATTCGTCGCAGTATTCCGAGAGCTTATCCAAAAGCTCCTCGCTTAACTCAAGCTCAGTCTTTTTCTGCCATCTGTCTGTCATGACAGTAAGAACGCCGTCACAGTTTTTACAGCTGAGATCAAGCACAAGGTGCTCAGGCGATACAGCATCCCTTATCTTCTCCAGATTATCCATATTGAGATATCCGTTTGAAAAGACATATGAGGTGACGATCACGTGGGAGGCTCCCGCATCTATAAAATCACGTGCATTTTCCGCGGTGATCCCTCCGCCGACCTGAAGCCCCTGCGGATAAGCTTTCAGCGCGCCAAGGCATTGCCCGTAAGAAGCCTCATATTCCGGTGTTCCCTTTTTGTTGAGGATGATCATATGACCGCCCACAAGAGAACGCTCCCTGAACATCCTTGCATAATATGATGCATCACTTTCGGAAATGAAATTCTCTTCGGCAAGTGCTCCTTCATCCCTTAATGACGATCCTACTATCTGTTTTACTTTTCCGTTATGAATATCTATACAGGGGCGAAATCTCATTATCAGAAACCTTTTTTCTCATCATCTGGATAAAGACTCATCGATAACATTGCTCATATCATAGAAGCCTGCAGGCTTTCCTGCAAGAAAGACAGCTGCGCTTACTGCACCTTTTGCAAAAACTGCTCTTGAATATGCGCTGTGGGAAAATGTTATCACTTCATCCTGTCCCGCAAATATCACATCATGATCTCCGACTATCGTTCCGCCTCTTACTGCGCTTATACCGATCTCCTTATCGTGTCTCTTTTCTCTCCTTGATGATCTGTCAAAAACATATTCATACTCATTACCGAGAGCCTCGTTGACTGAATCCGCAAGAGCAAGAGCAGTTCCGCTGGGAGCATCGAGCTTCATTCTGTGATGCTTTTCCACGACCTCGATATCAAATCCTGAAGGAGCAAGTATTGCAGCTGCCTCTTTAAGAAGCTTCTGTAAAAGGTTGATGCCAAGACTCATGTTGGCACTCTTAAGGACTGCGATCTTACCGGACAAAGCCTTAACCTTTGACATCTGCTCTTCGGAAAGACCGGTGGAGCACAGTACAAGAGGAAGATCCTTCATCTCACAATAATACATAAGCTTATCAACTGCGCTTGCGGAAGAAAAATCTATTACAACATCAGCTTCAACATCGCATTTGTCTATATCCGTAAAAACCGGATATCCGTTCGTAGTGATATTATCAACCACATCTATTCCGGCAACGATCTGAGCATCATCACGCTCCCTTACGATACCGGTGATCATCTGTCCCATACGGCCGTTACAGCCGTGCATGATTATTCTTGTCATAAATATACCTCTTTTTCATAAACAGCCCGCATTTAATCCTGCGGGCTGCTTCATCATCTGTCATCAATCCTTCGTAAGATCATTGAACTTGATCACTGCGCCTTCAGCTACCTTAAGACCGTAATCGGAAAGCGACTTCTTGAGTCTGGACACATTTGCATCATCCATCTCGGTAAGAGGAAGTCTCAGAGGCCCTGCGTTCATTCCCATAAGATTAAGTGCTGTCTTTACAGGGATAGGATTGACCTCACAGAAAAGGCTTCCGATAAGATCAAGTGCTTCAAGCTGAAGTCTGCAGCTTTCCTTAACATTGCCCTCAAGATATTTTGAGACGATGTCATGAGTCTGCCTGGGAGCAACATTTGAAAGAACCGAGATAACTCCGAGTCCGCCGATTGAAAGCAGGGGAACTATCTGATCATCATTTCCGGAATAGATTGCAAAATCATCATTCATTATCGATGCAAGTGTTGCAACCTGTGATATATTGCCGCTTGCTTCCTTGATGGCAACCACATTCTTTGATCTTTCGTTAATAGCCTTAACCGTTGCGGGAAGGATATTGCAGCCGGTTCTCGAAGGAACATTATAAAGGATCACAGGGATCTTTACAGAATCCGCGGTCTTGCAGAAATGCTCGATAAGTCCCTTCTGGGTTGCCTTATTGTAGTATGGTGTTACCAGCAAAAGCGCATCTGCTCCTGCTTTTTCAGCTTCAACGGAAAGATAGATGGCTGTCTCGGTGCTGTTCGATCCGGTTCCCGCGATAACGGGAACACGTCCTGCAACCTTTTCAACGGTATGTCTGATGACTGTCAGGTGCTCTTCATGTGAAAGAGTAGATGCCTCACCGGTTGTTCCGCATGCAACTATCGCATCGGTCCCGCCCGAGATCTGGAACTCGATCAGTTCATCAAGTTTTTCATAATTGACGCTTCCGTCAGCGTTCATAGGTGTTACGAGTGCAACAGCAGCTCCGGTAAAAATTGGTTTGCTCATTTCTTTTCTCCTCTCGAATAAAGTTTTTACTACGTCAGTCTCAAAAAAAAGACTGACTCGTAATAAAATACGGTCAGCCGTTATCAATAAAATATCTTGATAGCTCCCCATCCCTTTTAGGGATGACAGTCATACGGCTGTTTACCGTATGCCCAGGATCCGGATCTTCGGAAGAACCGTCCCTTCGGCGTATCGCCCTTTCATCTGTCATCACCTGTGTCCGGCACATCAGACAGATTACTGATGCTAAACGCAACCTCTACCGTTTTTATCAACTTGAGATGAATACTAACACCAACTATCGTGAGTGTCAATAGCCCTGCTATCCATCATTATCAAAACTGCGGCTAATGTCCATATTTATCAAAACCGCAGATTCTTTGAAATAATGCAGATGCAGATCTGTTATCGATCCTGCATCAAAAGATAGATGTCAGCCCCAACTGTTCCCAGACTCCCCCGGTGTACGATCTGTTCACAGCAGATTCCATCCGAATTTATCACACCTTCATAATCAGACAAATGATCAGGATTAATGATGAGCCAATATTCTTTTCCGGATTCAAATGCAGGAAAATCATCCGGTGAAACCATCACGATTTTAACATCGGGAAAATAATAATCTCCCAATGTCCAGTCAATGACCATCAGATCAGTGAGTATAATGTCATCCGCGCCGATCCTGCCATTAACCTGGCTGACGGTTTTCATGAACAATTCATTGTTTTCCGTATCGCTTTTTATAAGCTCATATGATTCGGGAAGCGATGAACACAATAATAAAGCTGACAGCACAACTGAAAGTACCGTTCTGAACTTTGACTTAAAACAGGAAATCCCAACACCCGCAAGCAGCCAGGTTATTACCGATACCGGGTAAAGGTATCTGACAATAAGAACCGGACGTATGAATTTAGATACTAGCATCCCCACAGCTACTGTCCCTAAAATGCTGAACAGTCCTGCCATGAACCATATACCGTCTCCGGAAATCTCCAACCTGAAAAGCTTCACTGTCAGATCACCTGTATCTGTATTATCCCTATCTTTCTTTTGGTTCAAAGCATCATGAAGGATATAGCAAACTGAGATAACGATAAATACAAAAAAGAGAAGAAGCCCGAATCTGCCGGAATAAAAAAATGATAAGCAGTCACTTAAATAAGGTGTCCATGCCATCCAAAATTCATCCGTAGTTCTTCTGAACGTATTCAGAAGAACTACAAACCACGGCAAATACAGGACCACAGTAGCAATACAGGCTAAGAGTACTTTTTTCAGAATTTTTTTAGGATAAAGCAATGCAAGGATCAGGAGAACGACGTAAAAAAATGCAACAGATATCAGACAGTAATAATGCGTATAGGCTGCTGCCAGAGAAAATACAACAAAAAACACATAGTCACGGGGTTCGTCCTTACAAAGGATATTTCTCAGGAACAGAAATGACAAAAGAACAAAAAGAGCTCCGAAAGAATACATTCTGACTTCTACATTGAAGTGCACTGCATTGGGAACAAATGATGCACAGGTGACAAGAAAAAACGCGGCAAATCTGCCGATTCTGTCGAATATCACGGTGACAGCAATGATGATCACCGCTGCATATGCCAATAGTGAAACGACATGAAAGACCGGACCGCGAAAACCCAGCAATGAACTGAAGAGTTTTAGGATAATATAATACAAAGGGGGATGAACATCTGATGCAGTCTCGCTTATAAGACCGGGAACGGTCATTTTCGCAAGACGGATCGAATAGGTTTCATCGCCCCAGAAATTATTATCGAAGCACCGGATCAAATGAAATATAAACAGCAGAAATGAATATATGCATATTACATATTTGCCTCTTTTTCGTTCAATCATTCCATCTTCTCCCGGCAGGATACGAAAACAGTTCAAAGAAAAATTCAGTTGTTAAAGCTTGCTCTCTTACGAAGTCTGGAGTCGAGGATCTTCTTTCTGATACGGAGAGTCTGAGGAGTAACCTCAAGAAGCTCATCAGTCTCGATAAAATCAAGTGCCTGCTCAAGTGAAAGGATCTTGGGAGGTGTAAGACGAAGCGCCTCATCAGCGGACGACGATCTGGTGTTGGTCAGCTGCTTCTTCTTGCATACATTGACCTCGATATCCTCGGATCTTCCCGTCTCACCGACGACCATACCTGCATAAACCTTGTCACCGGGGCCGATGAAAAGAGTACCTCTCTCCTGTGCATTGAACAGACCATAGGTGATTGCCTCGCCTGCCTCGAACGCGATGAGAGATCCCATCTTTCTGTAAGAGATATCCCCCTTATAAGGAGCATATCCATCAAACTCGGTATTGATAACTCCGTTACCCTTTGTATCTGTCAAAAACTCTCCCCTGTATCCGATAAGCCCTCTTGAAGGTATGGAGAATTCAAGCCTTGTATATGTACCGCCGCTTATGGAGCTCATATTGCGAAGCTCACCTTTTCTGCTGCCGAGCTTTTCTATGATGGCGCCGGTACAGTCATTGGGAACATCGATATACGCGATCTCCATAGGCTCCGTCTTTTTGCCGCTTTCATCGGTCTTATAGAGAACCTCTGCCTTAGATACGGCAAATTCATATCCTTCGCGTCTCATAGTCTCGATAAGTACGGACAGATGAAGCTCGCCTCTTCCGGAGACTTTGAAGCGGTCAGTATCATCAGTTTCCTCGACCCTGAGAGACACATCGGTATTAAGCTCCCTGAAAAGCCTGTCTCTTAAATGCCTTGATGTCACATATTTTCCCTCCTGGCCTGCAAGGGGAGAATCATTAACACAGAAATCTATTGCTATCGTAGGCTCAGAGATCTTCTGGAAAGGAATCGGATTCACAGAATCAGGGCTACAGATTGTGTCACCTATATGTATCTCGGAAATTCCAGAAATGGCAACGATCGAACCGATCCTCGCTTCGGTGACATCAACCTTTGCAAGTCCGTCGAACTCATAGAGCTTGCTTATCTTAGTCTTTATGAGCTTATCAGGGTCGTGATGATTGCATATAACGACCTCCTGATTGACCTTGACCGATCCGTTCTCCACTTTACCGATTCCGATACGGCCTACATATTCATTATAATCAATAGTTGAAATAAGCACCTGGGTACCCGCATCCGGATCACCTTCGGGAGCAGGGATATAGTCAAGTATCGTATCAAAAAGAGGAGCCATACTGGTTCCCTGTGTATCGGGATCCATGCTTGCGATTCCGCTCTTGGCGGATGCATACACAAAGGGACAGTCCAGCTGGGCATCATCCGCGTCAAGTTCAAGGAAAAGCTCAAGAACCTCATCCACAACCTCTCTCGGACGTGCTTCGGGACGGTCTATCTTATTGATGCATACAATAACGGGAAGCTTAAGCTCAAGTGCCTTTCTGAGAACGAACTTGGTCTGCGGCATAGCCCCCTCAAATGCATCAACGACAAGGATGACTCCGTTGACCATCTTAAGCACACGTTCGACCTCACCGCCGAAATCGGCATGTCCCGGTGTGTCGATTATATTTATCTTTGTTCCTTTATATGTTACCGCAGTGTTCTTGGAAAGGATCGTTATACCGCGCTCACGCTCGATATCACCCGAGTCCATAACACGCTCCGCTACTTCCTGATTTTCTCTGAATACACCGCTCTGCTTCAAAAGCTCATCGACAAGTGTAGTCTTGCCGTGATCAACGTGAGCGATTATAGCAACATTTCTGATATCTTCTCTTTTAGCCATCACTAAAACTCCTCTCAAAACTTTAATAATATACCCCAGGAAAGGGCATTTTTCAAGTATTTCATTATTTTCCACACAAAAAAGGCAGGACATATAGTCCTGCCTTTTGAAACCTTTAGATCTGTTACGGATCAATCCTTATAAAGCTCATAGTAGATCCAGAATCCGCCCTGATACTCCTCATCATAGTAATCATATGAGTTGAACAGATAGGAATCAAGCTCTGAAGAACTGAAATAGATATACTCATCCTCAAGCTCGTTCTCGTCAAGGATCCATGCATCCTCAGTTGTATCACATACCATCTCGGTATCGCTGAGAGTTACCCAGAAGGTCATAACGGGATTCTCGCTTGACCAGTCGCCGCCCCAAAGATCCATATCCTCAGAGTAAACTTCGAAGTAATCTCTGCCATCACTAGAGGTAGAAACTACAGCAGTGATATCCCATTCATGGCTCTCATCTTCCCATGCGCCGTTTCCGTAAAGGCTTATGGTTCCGTGATAATTTCCATACCAGTCATCAGCTGTATGATTTGTGTACACAGGCTCGGGATCAGGCTCAGGAACAGGCTCGGGTTCAGGCTCGGGCTCAGGTTCAGGTTCAGGCTCGGGCTCAGGCTCGGGCTCAGGCTCCTCACCGGCTACAACTGTAACCTTAATAGTTACTTCATCTTCGGAATTGGCAGCAGTTACAGTGATCTTAGCCTTACCTTCCTCAAGTCCGGTAATGGTGATCTCTCCGTCCTTTTCCTTGATCTTGATAATGTCATCATCTTCAGTGGAAACATCCACATCTTCAAGATCATCGTAATTCTCGATCTCTACGGTCACCTTATCATCGACTTCAACCTCGACCTTATTCTCGGAAACCTCGATCGGTTCATTCTTTGCAGCACCGCCGGGAGCGGCACATCCGCAAAGGCTGAGCACCAGTGCGCAAGCAGCAAACACTGACACTGTCAACTTGGAAAATCTTTTTTTCATTTCTTATCCTCCCTTTTATTATTCATAATGAAACTCCGTTTCACTCTGAACCATTCAATTATTATACAGTATTTTGATTGAATTAGGAATACCTAAGTAAAGAGTTTATGTTTTATTGCAAAAAACCGTAAGTATCCGAAAAGATCATGAACGTCTGAACGTTAAAATACTGTATCCGAGCCATTCACCCTCGCCATAATAATCCGCTGAAATCTCGAGATATTCTGCCCCATCCTCATAATAGTGATTCAGGATCATATAATTTTCCCAGACTACGCCAAATTCATCGGGCCCACCGGTTTCTTCACGGATATCGTGCTCAAATACCGGATCGTCGCCGGAAAAATCCAGACTCGATGAGAAGGTATTTGAGATTTCTCCGTCCTCATAGTTGATAAAATAAATGCTGTAATCATCATAGATATACAGAAGCATATACGTCGGAGAATCAAAATCATAATATGTCTCCGAGCCTTCCACTTCAGAAGAATAGAGCTCCCAATCTCCGACCACATCAGCATAAACTTCACTGTTAGCTATACTGCCTGTCGAAGAGTTATATGTTCCATCGAAATCAATCTGGTCCATGGTTCCGGCAAACACACAATATGAATCATAAAGTGCATTTTTCAATTCTACATCATCCAGATCACTCAGATACATATCCTGATAATAATTTCTGGAAAGGTATCCGAAGTATACAGGCTTTGTAACGGCTCCGTCAGGATAGGAATCGATGATACTGTAGTATTCAGATTCTGATATTTCGGCATTACCCTCATAATATTTATATTCCGAGGTGACGTCGTAGCTTTCCTGGTCCACGGTCTGCTGTACCGATATGGTCAGATAACAGTCAAAATAAAGATTTGCACCGTTTTTCCTCATATCCAGTAACAGCGCGCCGTAATTACCGTTCCCGTTATCGAAATTGTCAGTGATCAGATAATGAAGCTCTCTGTTTTCTTTGTCGTAATAACAATCTGTCGAATTACATGTCAGATAGTCCGGCTGTACATCATCAGTGATCATCGAAGGAAATAAGTTCTGACATACAAAATCATAATCATCACCTGCTTCATTGATCTCTAAAACATAGCTGTCAGAAACATCCGAATAGTCATATTGTCTGGAAATTATCAGTTCTATACGTCCGTCAAGATCCAGGTCCGTGACGCCATAACCGATCCTATAGACCGCTTCATCGCCATCTGCGGCCATGGTCCAATAATCTCTGTCATCAATAAAAATCTTCAGCTGATCAAGAAGATCGTCTCCGTCTATCAGCTCAACAACAGGCTTTTCGGATGGCTTATCCGATTCCTCATCTCCGGTTTGATGATCATCGTCGTCATCTTCATCATCTTCATCATCCTCATCATCATTGTCGTCATCTTCATCATCCTTTTCGATCTCCGAATCCGAAGATGATGCACATCCGGATAAAAACACTCCGGTTCCGAGCAAACATGCAAGAATAAGCGCGATATATTTCTTTTTCATCATTACCCTCCTCACTTCCAAGCTGCGGTCTCACCCTCTTTCGAATACGAGAGTAGATCCTCCGAGAATTCCGTCCTCGCCGTAGAAATCGAGGAACACGGTGATCTGATCACCGTCTTCGCTCATTTCAACGATAGTGTATCTTTCCATCATAAAGCCATCGGGAAGTGCATCACGGTCATCATAGTCAAAATACGGATGATCATTTTCATCAAAAAAGACATCAAGAGTAAATTCAAGTGATAGCACTCCGTCTCTGTATTGCGAAATTGTGGCTCTGCGGGAATTATCTATAGTCAGCGTCGCAAACTGCGGACCGTCTTCTTCGTAGTAGACAACATCCCCTTCAGTTTCAAGATATAACAGCTTCCAGCTGCCTATACACTTGTCATAATCCACAAAACCGCTGCTTTC
>CAMNAQ010000050.1 GCA_946531495.1 uncultured Lachnospiraceae bacterium
ACAGTGCATTCGAAGGAGACGGTGCTCTTTCACCCGAAAGATGCGGCGGACTTCCCACAGGAAAGCTGATCAGGCTTTGCTATTCAGGAAAGTATTCGGAGGCTGAGATGCTCAAGAAGGCTACCGGACAGGGTGGCTTCAATGCATATCTCGGAACCAACGATGCAAGAGAAGTCATGAAGAGAATGGATGAAGGAGATGAGCAGGCTAAGATCGTTATGGAAGCGTTCATCTTCCAGGTCTGCAAGGATATTGGAGCTGAGTCGACAGTTCTCAAGGGACAGGTTGACCAGATCATCATCACCGGCGGTATTGCTTATAACGAGAGAGTTACCAACGCAATGAAGGAGAGAGTAAGCCACATTGCACCCGTAACCGTATATCCCGGAGAGGATGAGCTTCTTGCTCTTGCACAGGGCGGACTCAGAGTCATGAACGGCGAAGAGGAAGTTAAGATTTACGCATAAGATTTTTAAGAGGCCGGACAGATCCGGCCTCTTTTTTTCAGATAATATTTTTTTCTCAGATAACAAAGGGGTTGCCGCACTAAGATCATTACTGGAAGATCCAGTTGTAATAGGGCAGTATCCTGATGTCTGTGTTGTAAGCGCTTCTCAAAAACAGTGCAAAGAAAAGTATAAAGGCTATGCATATCAGGAATGTCCAGATATTACGGATCTTTTTATCTTCAATTCTAAATAAAACAGCCGGAATGAAAAATATGTTGGTGATGTTCAGGTAAAAACCTATTCTCGATATTTCCGGCATGAACGAGCAGAAGGAATACAGCAGGAGAGCCCACAGATTACAGTAGAATCCGAATTTCAGCTTCCTGTCTTCGAACACGATGTTTCTGAAGATGATCGCAAAGATAAAAACAGCGGCAGCCTTGGCGATGTTGGTGATACTGGTTGCACCCGTGTCGAACATCGATCCTTCATAGAACGGATAGAAGAAGAATATTATTTTTCTGTACAATCCCGGAAGAAAGATCAGGGATGCAGAAAAAAGACTGATCAGAAAATGGCCGATCCTGTTCCAGTTTATCGTGGCAAGGAGATATAACGGGATGACTATCAGGACTGATTTGTGGAACAGCGCCGCAGCACAGATGACGGCAAAGAATTTGATGTAGTCTTTTTTCAGAACAAATTTGATCGAATAGAGTGAAGCGGATAAAGCAAGATAATATCTGACATTGTTGAGGCTGCCGAAATAGTATCCTGCGGTCATAAAGATGAACAGTGAAAATACAAACCATTCACTCTGATCGTATATGGCTTTCACCATGAGTAAAACAGTCAGAAGAGAAAAGAATGCAAATATCGGCAGGTAATTGTCATATCTCAAAAACCATTGAAGAAGCTTAACGATATATCTGAATCCGGGTTCGTAGCTTACATATCTGTCCTGTGCGATCAGATTAAAGTTATCACGGTATACCCAGTAATCATTTCCGACTGCGATCCTACATACGGATACTCCGGAAAGAAGTATAAAAATAGAAGTCGCAAGGATTCGGTTCCTTACGGTAAGTGAGGAAACATATGGAGTTCTTGAATCAGTATTTTTTCCTTTTACGGTATCTATTCCGAATCCCAGAAAGATCACCGATGCCGTAAGGAAAAGATACAGGATCAGTCCGTAGGTTATCATTTTTTGTCAGCCATATCAGCAAATCTGGATCTTTTTCCAATGTAGTAGCATTTGATGAGAGCATCATCTGAATCTGCAAGGAGTCCGCACATGGGCTCCTTTTCATATTTGCTGAGGAAGGAAAGTGCACGTTCATCAGCCTGAGGCGATACCAGTGATGAGAATACATATACTATGGGCTTTGACGAGGCTTTTACTTCCTCTGCAAGTCCGGGTTTTTCCGTGTCGGAAAGATTCAGCTGTTTTGACTGAGGGTTTGTACCGGATTTTTTTAACTGTTCGATCACTTTGGTGACAGCTGTGTCAGAAAGTGTGGATGCTACAATAAAGCCGTCATCGCCTGCAAGATCTGAAAGAGTTTCATTTATGTTGGGAGCGGAAAGTGTTCCTGCTGCAGGAAGATGATATCTTTTTTCAATCGTCTCCGGAAGAATGATCCTGTCATCCGAAAGGATCATCACAGAAACTGTAAGACAGGAGATGAACAATCCTATTATCGCTCCGAGGACAACTGCCCTGAAGGCACGTATGTCAAGCGGGACAGGCTCAGCACTCTGTGCCTGGCCGATAACTCTTACGGAAAGTATCTCCGGGAGAGAAGCGGCATATTCGGATATTCCGGTGATCGCGGCATCCATTATGCGCATGCTCATATCCGGATCGGAAGTGGCAACCTGAAGGGTAAGGACCTTAACATCGGATTTGAGTGTGGCGGTGAATGATTCTCTGACCAGGGATGGATCAAGTGAAGGGTCAGCCTTTATTATCTCATCGATAACCGCGCTGTCCTTAGACATCTGCTCCCATGTATACTTATTAAAGTAGATCAGCTCATTTGAACCTGCTTCGGGTATGTACTCAAGATAGACATCGCTTTCTGCCATGTACTGCTTTTCGGAAGACAATCTGTAAAGTACATGCCATGCACAGACGATGATCGCACCGAGTAATACAGATATTATTATAAAACGGATCTTTCCCAAGAATCTGAGAAGGAACATTCTTCCGTTAACCGGTTCGTAGCCGTATCTCATTTCCCACAGTTTCATTTTTTTTCTCCGCTTTTTTTGAAAATATATCTGTCCATAAATGAGCCCACGAATGTGATCATGGGGCCGAGGAATATTGCCATGAGGATGGTGCCGATGCTCGGAATATCGCCAAAGATCATTCCGAGTGCTACTGCAAGTGAATCGAATGCGATCCTTACGATAAAGAAAGGAAGACCGCTTGCGGTATTGCATATTATCTTTCCGAGTGCGTCATAAGGGGACAGTCCCATCCTTGAATTCATATAAACAGCGGCGCTTATAAGAAACGCGATCAGTCCAAGGATAAAGGTAACCGGTCTTGCAACGGGTCCCATGAAAAAATTTTCGGGAAATACCTTATGAAGGATCCATCTGCACAGATCCACGGTGTATCCGATCAGTACCATGTTGGCTATGGATCCGGGTCCGATCAGCTTTACGCCGGTGATGAGGATCGCAGTTATCAGCATTGCGGTATTAAAGACAAGCTGCCAGTTTCCGAGAGACCATCCTATGGTTTCGGAGATACTGACGTTCATGAAGGTATAAGGGTCTGTTCCAAGATCCGTTTCAAGCAGAAATGATAAAGAGATTCCCATGCAAAGGACGGCAACTACGACCATGATCACATTGCCTGTAAATTCTTTTTTGTTTTCCTTTAATCTGTCATATCCGGCCCATGTCCGGTACCATTTGTTTTTCATTTTCTATTATTTCGGGTAATTCGTGTAATGTTTTTATCTTGGCGTAGCAAAGAGGCTCGACCTCGGGCTCCGACTCGGTGGCATCGGGTGTGAAGACTACTCTGATACCTGCGCTGTGGGCAGATCTTATGCCGTTTGGTGCATCCTCTACCGCAAGGCAAAGGGATGGATCGAGCTCCAGCATTTTGCATGCGTTTTCATAAACATCAGGAGCAGGCTTTCCGTATTTGCAATCAGCGGCAGAGCATATCCTGTCGAATTTCTCCGCCAGTCCGAGGCTGCCCAGATACCTCATTGTTCTTTCCATATCCGTTGCCGTAGCCACAGCTCTGAGAATGCCGTGATCCTTCAGCCATTCAAGGGCTTCGATCGCACCGGGTTTGACGCTTATTCCTTCTTTTTTTACAAGATCCTCGTATATTACTTTTCTGTAAGCCCTGACCTCGTCATAGTTGAAGGAATCTCCGAACCACTCCCTGAATCTGTCGTATGCGAAGGGCCTGCCCAAACTTCGGAGCTGAAGATACATTTCATCCGTCAGATTGAATCCGAAGTGCGCACATGCTTTGGGCCAGCAGATCTTATAATATTTTTCAGTATCTAAGACAGTTCCGTCCAGATCGAATATTACAGCTCGTATCATATGGTTTGAAAGACTATTTGCAATTGTGTTAAAATCGTACCGATTTATTTTAACTTTTACGGTTTTTATCGTCAACTTTTCAAGAGGGACACTTTTTCCGCAAAAAGATAAAAAGTGTTGCACCTTGCGGTGCCGGGAACAAAATGCTCAGATTCTATTTGACAATAATCGTTTCAATACCATGGATCATTTACTTTATGATCAAGGCCAGATATATCCTTAAGCATAAGTCTTCATATCCCATTGAAGAAAGATATGCGTTTATCAGGCGAATGATGAAGCAGTGCATGATAAACGGCAGGATCAGGACAAAATTTTTTGGGACTGAGAACCTTCCCAAAGATGGCGGTTATATCATGTTCCCGAATCATCAGGGAAAGTTCGATACCCTTGGTATCATGTATTCACATGACAGGCCCTGTACGGTCGTGATGGATGAGATCAGATCCAAGATGCCGCTTGCGGATGAGATGATCGATATACTTGACGGATGCAGACTCAATAAGTCGGATCTCAGGTCACAGGTCAAGAGCATTAAGGCCGTTTCGGAAGAGGTCAGGGAAGGAAGGATCTATATTATCTTCCCGGAGGGCGGCTATTATCATAACCGCAATACCGTACAGGAATTTCTACCCGGTGCATTTAAGGCTGCCATGATGGCCAAGAGCCCCATAGTTCCCGTAGCCCTTATAGATTCCTACAGAGCCTTTGGGATCAATATCCTTAAAAAGATCACCACGCAGGTGCATTATCTGAAGCCCTTGTATTATGAGGATTACAAGGATATGAAGTCCAAGGAGATCTCCGACTACGTTAAGCTCGAGATCATGAAGAAGATCAACGAGGTTATGATAGCCAAGGGCAAGAAGGCACCAAATATAATCCCTGAATAAGTAAGTTTAAAGGCAGGTCGCGAACGACCTGCCTTTTTGTTTTTTGGAAATGCTTATTTCTTATCCTCAAGAGGGAACTTGAAATATCTGACTGCATTGTAGTAGGAGATATCTTCAACGATCTCGCCGAGGATCTTGTAATCTTCAGGGAATTTGCCTTTTTCTACCCAGTCGCCAATGATATTGCAGAGTATTCTTCTGAAATACTCATGACGTGTGTAGCTGAGGAAGGATCTTGAATCCGTGAGCATTCCGACAAATCCTGAAAGATTTCCGAGACTTGCAAGGGACTTGATCTGATCGGTCATTCCTTTAATGTGATCGTTGAACCACCATGCACTTCCCTGCTGGATCTTCGCAACGGCGGTGGAATCCTGGAAGCATCCGAGGATCGTTCCGATGTACTCATTGTCCGCGGGATTTAAGGAGTAAAGTATTGTCCTTGGAAGCTTTCCTTCTTTTTCAAGGGAATCGAGGAAATCCGCGCACTGGCTTGAAGGGGTATTGTTGTTGATGCAGTCATAACCTGTATCGGGGCCGAGCTTTTCGTACATGCGGGTGTTATTGTCTCTCTTGCATCCGTAGTGAAGCTGCATAGCCCAGTCAAGCTCCACATATTCGCCTGCGACGAATGTCATGAATGCGGTCTTGAACTTGTATTCGTCATCCTTGGTAAGAGGAATGTTGTTGAGCCTCTTCAGGAAGATCGCTTCAATCTCATCCTCCGAAGCGGGGCAGTACATTACGAATTCGAGAGCGTGATCCGAAATAACGCAGCCCTGCTCCTTAAAGAATTCCATCCTGTTCTTGAGTGCATGTCTGAGTCCGTGCCACGTTTTGATCTCGTCCATTCCGGAAACCGCAGCAAGCTTTCTGAGGTATTCTTTATAATCGGGCTTTTCTATGTTCATGGCCTTATCGGGACGCCATGCGGGAAGTACCTTGACATCAAAGGAAGCATCTTCCCTTATCTGCTTGTGCCAGCAAAGATCATCTATGGGATCGTCGGTTGTGCAGATGAGAGTCACTCCGCTCTGCTTGATTATTCCCTTGGCACTCATTGAAGGCTCGGCAAGCTTTTTATTGCAAAGCTCCCAGACCTCCTCAGCGGTATCCTCGCAGAGATGCCCGTGATATCCGAAGTATCTCTGAAGCTCAAGATGGCTCCAGTGGTAAAGAGGATTTCCGATGGCCTTTCCCAGGCACTTTGCCCACATCACGAACTTGTCGTGATCGGAAGCATCGCCGGTAATATACTTCTCATCGACTCCGCAGCTTCTCATGAAGCGCCACTTGTAATGGTCTCCTCCGAGCCATACCTGTGCGATGTTGTCGAATTTGCGATCCTCTGCGATCTCCTTGGGGGAGATGTGGCAATGGTAGTCGAGGATCGGAGTCTTCTCGGCATAGGTATGAAATAGTTTGGATGCAACTTCGGATTCAAGAAGAAATTCATCATCCATAAACGGTTTCATTTTAAAAGCCTCCTTATTTTTCTTTTGTCGTTGCTCTTGTCACCAGCTCTCCGCCAAATACTGTTTTCTTGGGCATCTCTTCACCCGAGAGAACTCCCATTAAGGTTGCGGTGAGCTTCTGGCACAGAGTTTCGAGTTTATTATCTATTGAAGTGAGTTCAGGTTCCGAACATGTTGCGAGCATCGAATTGTTATATCCGATAACGGAAAACTCTTCCGGGATTTTGTAGCCCTTTGAAAGAGCATACTTTACCGCACTGAGTGCGAGAGTATCGTCCGCTGCGATGACGGCATTGAATTTAAGACCTGATGATGCGATCTTTTCAAGCTGTGCAGCCATTCCGTGAACATCCTCCCTGGTGCCTTCGAAGAACTGAAGCTGTCTTTCGGTGACATTGATGCCTGCGTCCTTCATTGCATCACGGTATCCTCTTTCCTTAAGTGCTCCGGAATAGGACAGTGAGTTGTAAAAATACAGGATGTTCGTAAAGCCTGATTCGATAAGATCGCATGTGGCCTTGTACATGCTCTTGTAATCATCCGAACTTACGCAGTATATATTATTGCCTTCAAGCTCGGCATTCAGGAGCATTACCGGAACCTTTTCCGCGGCATTCAGAATGTATTTGTTGTCTGCCACGTCGGGATATACGAAATTCGATCCTACAAGGATTATTCCGTCGACCTTTTTGCTGATGAGGAGATCTATTGCGGCTTTCTTATCCTTGAGTGCATAGCCTGTGCAGCACAGAAGTGAATCATACCCGCTTGCACGGAGTTCCTCTTCGAAATAGTAGATTGCTTTTGCAAGGTACAGATCCGATGAATCTGCCGCGAGGATTCCTATGGTCTTCATAGTGTTAAGACCAAGCCCCCTGGCAAAGGCGTTGGGAGTGTAGCCGGTATCCTTGATGGCGTTTAGTACCTTTTTCTTGGTGGCTTCACTTACATTACTTGAATTGTTCAGTACTCTGGAAACTGTGGCGATGGATACCCCGGCCTGTTCCGAGATATCATAAATGGTAACTGAATGTTCTTTCACGACCCCTCCGATACATTTATGACTTATCAAGATAAAACAGAGCTGTTTTTTCTCATGTAAACGCTCAATGTAAACACTGAAAGCGGTTACAACAAAAGATTATATTAAAACGTGAAAATGATTGCAAGTGTTTCATAAAAAATAATTATCATGGCTATTGACGATAGGCTTTTTTGGTAGTACTATCCATATGTAAGGGCTTACATGAAAATGGCATGTTTTTTACGAAAGCCCTTTCTGAAATCACTGAAAATTCTATCGTAAAATTATCAAAAATCATATTTGGAGGATCTCCTGAATGGAAACATTAAATCGTGCTAAAACAGGCAAAAAATCCCGTCCCATTAAGGTTGTTCAGTTTGGCGAAGGCAATTTCCTCCGTGCATTCGTTGATTACATGATCGATATTGCCAACGAAAAGGGAACCTTTGACGGGGATATCGTTCTTATCAAACCCATCGAATTCGGAAATCTTGATTCCTTCCGTGCCCAGGAGTGCCAGTATACGGTTTCTCTTCGCGGCAATGTAGGCGGTGAGGGAAAGAAGATCAACAGGATAGTTACAAGTGTTGACCACGCAGTGGATGCGATCGCGGAATATGACGATTACATGAAGCTTGCGGAGATCGACACTCTTCGTTTTGTTGTTTCCAATACAACGGAAGCGGGCATCGTATATGTGCCCGAGGATAAGTTTGAAATGACACCTCCTTCAAGCTTCCCCGGCAAGCTTACAAAGTTCCTCTTCCACAGATTCGAAACATTTGACGGAGCTTCCGATAAGGGGCTTGTCATGCTTCCCGTTGAACTCATTGATGACAACGGTATGCATCTTAAGGAATGTGTCCTTAAGCAGATTGAAAACTGGGGACTCTCTGATGAATTTAAGAGCTGGGTCGAGAATTCATGTGTCTTTACCCAGACGCTTGTGGACAGGATCGTAACGGGATATCCCAAGGCTAATGAGCAGAAGGAGTGGGAGGAGCTCGGTTATGAAGACCGTATCATGGTCACCGGTGAACCCTTTGCTCTCTGGGTCATTGAATCCGATAAGGATATCAGCTCCGAATTTGATCTCCCCGGAGCCGGACTGCCCGTTGTTTTTACAAAGGATCACCATCCTTATAAACAGAGAAAGGTCAGGATCTTAAACGGCGCACATACTTCATTTGTGCTTATGGCATACCTTATGGGTAAGGATATCGTCCGCGATTCCATGCAGGATGAAGATATCCGTAACTTTATGAATGAGACTATATATGATGAGGTTATCCCGACTCTGACACTCCCCGAGGATGATCTTAAGGCATTTGCATCCGAGGTTGTCAATCGCTTCAACAATCCGTTTGTGGATCATTCGCTCCTTGCTATTTCACTTAACTCTGTATCAAAGTGGAGAGCACGCTGCCTTCCTTCTTTCCTTGGCTATGTTGAAAAATTCGGAAAGCTTCCTTCACATCTTACATTTTCCATCGCTGCGCTTATCGAGTTCTATCACGGAACTAAGATTGAGGACGGAGTGCTTAAGGGAAGCCGCAACGGCCAGCCTTACGACATTAAGGATGATGCTGCGGTGCTTGAATTCTTTGCGGAGAATTCTTCAAAAGAGCCTGCAGAGCTTGTTAAGGCTTATCTGTCCAGAGAGGATTTTCACGGCAGGAATCTTTGCGAG
This sequence comes from uncultured Lachnospiraceae bacterium, assembly GCA_946531495.1. Taxonomy (GTDB): domain Bacteria; phylum Bacillota; class Clostridia; order Lachnospirales; family Lachnospiraceae; genus AC2028. Next base: position 9,117 of record CAMNAQ010000050.1, read on the forward strand.
ATCGACGGTCTCTGCGAAGCGGTCACTGCATATGTGGCTGATATCAGAGCTAACGGCATGAGAAAAGCAATGGAGAAGATAGGGTGATCATGCAGCAGTATATACGGATAAATGAATCTGACAATGTGGCGGTTGCCTTAAAGCCTCTCGGAAAGGATTTTGAGATCCAGGCCGGAGACGGTGTTCCTGTTAAGACCCTTGAGGATATTCCTGCAGGACATAAGGTTGCTTTAAAGGACATAAGTGAAGGCGAGGATATCATCAAATACGGATACCGTATCGGCTTTGCCACTAAGGATATTCCCGCAGGAAGCTGGATCCATACTCACAATATCCGGACAGGCCTCGGAGATCTGCTTGAATATAAATATGAACCTGTTTCATCTTCCGTAAAAAAAGGTATAACAGGTACCTTCAAGGGCTTTCTTCGCGATGACGGCGGAGTGGGTGTCAGAAATGAGATCTGGATCATCCCTACCGTCGGATGCGTGAATAATGTGGCTTCTGCCATTGCAACCATATCCAAAAAGTATCTTAAGGGAAGCGTATCCGATGTCATCGCATTTAATCATCCGTACGGATGCTCACAGATGGGCGATGATCAGGAAAACACCAGAGCTATCCTCTGTGATCTGATCAGGCATCCGAATGCGGGCGGAGTCCTTGTGCTCAGCCTCGGATGTGAGAACAGTAATCTTGATGTTCTTAAACCGATGCTCGGAGATGTTGATGAAAACAGGATCAAATTTCTCGTGTGTCAGGAAGTTGAAGATGAGGTGGAGGAAGGCGCAGGGCTTGTCAAAAAGCTCATTGAATATGCAGGAGCAGATGAAAGACAGGATGTTCCCGTATCTAAGCTTGTGATAGGTCTCAAGTGCGGAGGCTCGGACGGATTATCCGGTATCACCGCTAATCCTTTGGTGGGAAGATTCTCGGACAGGCTTGTTTCAAAGGGAGGGACCACGATACTTACAGAGGTTCCCGAAATGTTCGGTGCCGAGACGATCCTTATGAACAGATGCGCCGATGAAAAGCTTTTTGATAAGACCGTATGTCTGATAAATGATTTTAAGAATTATTACAAATCAAACGGTCAGACCATATATGAAAATCCTTCGCCCGGAAATAAGAAGGGCGGGATTTCCACGCTTGAAGACAAATCGCTCGGATGCACACAGAAATCTGGATCTGCACCCGTCAGCGGTGTTCTTAAATATGGAGAGAGAGTATCTTGTCCGGGGCTTAACCTCCTTTCTGCCCCGGGCAATGATCTCGTAGCGGCAACTGCGCTTGCCGCATCCGGAGCCCAGATAGTGCTTTTCACCACAGGCCGCGGAACACCGTTTGCGTCTCCGGTGCCCACAATGAAGATAGCTACCAACTCCGTACTGGCCGGGCATAAAAAGACCTGGATAGATTTCAATGCGGGAGTGCTTGTTGAGGATGGGCATACCTGGGAAGAAGTAACCGACGAGCTTTACGATCTTGTTATTGAGATAGCCGAGGGCAAACAGGTAAAGTCCGAAGAGGCGGGATTCCATGATATGGCGATCTTCAAGACGGGCGTGACGCTGTAACTGTTCCCAAAAGCGGCTGTGTCCGGTCTCATGATTTTTGATCACATTGATTTTTGACAGAGTTTGAAAACGGAAGGAACAGAGGCTAAGCATATGCAACTTGGTATCAGACTTCACGATACGGAAAATCTCCCGTTTGAAGAAAGGATCGCCGGGGTCCGCAAGATGGGATATAAATGCGGACATCTTGCACTTTCCAAGATCCCGGATCTTGCATCTGCACCTGAAGCACTGACTCCGGGTTACGCAAAATATCTCAAAAGGATCTTTGAAAAAAATGAGGTTGATGTGGCGGTCCTCGGCTGCTATCTGAATCTTGCGGATCCTGATCCGGAAAGACTTAAGGTAATAAAGAATAAGTATGAAGCCAGCATAAGATTTGCCGCGCTGCTTGGTGCAGGCATGGTGGGAACCGAAACCGGAGCACCCAATTCAGGGTATAAGAGCTGCCCCGAATGCAGATCCAAAGAGGCACTTGATAGTTTTATTAAAGAGCTGAAGAGTGTCGTAAAGATCGCAGAAAGCTTCGGCGTGATGTTTGCGATAGAGCCTGTTGCAAAGCACATTGTCTGGAATGCCGACAGGGCAAGGATAGTTCTTGATGAGGTCGCTTCTCCGAATCTTGGGATAATATTCGATCCGGTCAATCTTCTTGATGAGACGAATTACATGGAAAGAGAGGAGATTTTTTCCCATACGATCGATGTCCTTGGAAAGGATGTTATCATGCTCCATCTTAAGGATTTCGTGATCCGCGATGGAAAGCTCGTATCTGTAGGCTGCGGGCTCGGGGAAATGGATTATACAGGTATTTTGAAGTTTATTAAGGAAAATAAGCCTTATATACATGCTACGCTGGAAAACACAACCCCGGACGATCATGAGTCCTGCAGGGATAAGATCCTGAACCTGTATGAAAGCCTGTGAGGAAGTGCAGCAGGGGTTAAAAAGTTAAAGAGCCGTCTTTTTTTTGAAGTGCCCTAGTATAACGTATCTTAAATAACTGGACCAAATGCTTGCCTGCTCACCTGATAGCACGTGCCGAAAAAGCCTCGGCGTAGCCCGCTACGCCTACGTTTTTTGACACGCACTCTCAGGCAAGCATTCGTCGCATTAGGCCAGTTATTTTGCGAACGTTATACTAGGCGAAGTCTGTCTGACTTCAGGGGGCCGCTTCATTATAAAGGACGGCTCTTTTTCGGGTTAAAGAGCCTCGATTGTAAAATTATTCCTGTTCATTGAAAGAGAATCCTATATCTGATAAAATAGTCGGATGTGAGGTAAAAGACATATTATGAAACTGACAGAAAAAATATTCGGAACACATTCCGATCGCGAACTTAAAAGAATTACTCCCATAGTGGATAAGATCGAAAGCTTAAGGCCTGAGATGCAGGCTCTTTCGGATGACGAACTGAGGGCCAAGACTCCCTGGTTTAAGGAACGCCTCGAAAAGGGTGAGACCCTTGATGATATTCTTCCCGAAGCGTTTGCGGTTGTAAGAGAAGCTGCAAAAAGATCCATAGGCATGGAGCATTTCAGAGTGCAGCTTATCGGTGGTATCGTTCTTCATCAGGGCAGGATCGCCGAGATGAGAACCGGTGAAGGTAAGACTCTTGTGTCTACCTGTCCTGCGTACCTTAATGCGCTTGCGGGAAAGGGTGTTCATATTGTTACCGTTAATGACTATCTGGCTAACCGTGACGCCGAATGGATGGGACAGGTACACAGATTCCTTGGCCTTACAGTCGGATGTGTACTCAATTCCATGAACTCCGAGGAAAGACAGGAAGCATATAACTGTGACATTACCTATGTGACAAATAACGAGCTTGGATTTGACTATCTTAGAGATAACATGGCCATATACAAAAAACAGCTCGTTTTGAGAGATCTCAACTACTGTATCATCGACGAGGTTGACTCCGTTCTTATCGACGAAGCGAGAACCCCACTTATCATCTCCGGTCAGAGCGGAAAATCAACTGCTCTTTATGAGATGTGCGACCTGCTTGCAAGACAGATGAAGCGCGGCGATGATATCAAGGAACTATCCAAGATGGATGCCATCATGGGTATCACGCAGGAAGAGACAGGGGATTTTGTCGTTAATGAAAAGGACAAGATCGTTAACCTGACCGAAGCCGGAACAGCCCGCGTTGAGCAGTTCTTCCATATACAGAACCTGTCCGATCCCGAAAATACAGAGATCAACCATAATATCATCCTTGCTCTCAGAGCCCATAATCTTATGTTCAAGGATCAGGATTATGTTGTTAAGGATGATGAGATACTTATCGTAGATGAATTCACCGGACGTATCATGCCCGGAAGAAGATTCTCTGACGGACTTCATCAGGCAATCGAGGCTAAGGAGCACGTCAAGGTTAAGCGTGAGTCCAGAACGCTTGCTACCATTACGTTCCAGAATTTCTTCAATCTTTTTGAGAAGAAAGCCGGTATGACCGGTACCGCTCTTACCGAAGAGGCTGAGTTCAGAGAGATCTACGGAATGGATGTAATCACCATTCCCACCAATAAGCCCGTTATCAGAAAAGACCTTCAGGATGCCGTTTATAAGACCAAGAAGGAAAAACTGGCTGCTATTCTCAAGGCTACTCAGGAAGCACATGCTACCGGACAGCCCATCCTTATCGGTACCATCAACATAGATGCCAGTGAAGAGCTCAGCAGGATGTTCACTAAAGCGGGTATCAAGCATGAGGTCCTCAATGCGAAGTTCCATGAGCGTGAGGCGGAGATCGTTGCACAGGCCGGAATACACGGACATGTTACGATCGCTACCAACATGGCAGGCCGTGGTACCGATATAAAACTCGACGAGGAAGCTCTTGCCGCAGGCGGACTTAAGATAATAGGTACGGAGCGTCATGAATCCAGACGTATCGATAACCAGCTCCGCGGACGTTCCGGACGTCAGGGAGATCCGGGTGAATCCAAATTCTATATCTCTCTTGAAGACGAACTCATGAGACTGTTCGGTTCTGAGAGACTTATTTCCATGTTCAATGCACTCGGAATCCCCGAAGGACAGGAGATCGAACACAAGGCTCTTACCGGTGCCATAGAATCAGCACAAAAGAGGATAGAGTCCAATAACTTCGGTATACGTAAGAATCTCCTCGAATATGACAAGGTCATGAGCGAGCAGAGAGAGATCATCTATGAGGAAAGACGTAAGGTTCTTGACGGTGAGAGCATGCGTGACTACATATATAAGATGATCACCGATATAGTTGAGAGAAGTGTTGATACCTGTATCAATGATGATGTATCCTCCGACAGCTGGGACTTTACGGAGCTTAATGAACTTCTTCTTCCCATCATTCCCATCGAACCTGTAACCAGGGAGAGGATGAGCAAGCTCAAGAAGAACAGCATCAAGCAGGCTCTTAAGGAAGAGGCTGTCAAGCTGTATGAGACAAAGGAGGCTGAATTCCCCGAGCCCGAGCAGATCAGAGAAGTTGAGAGAGTCATTCTCCTTCGCACGATCGATCGTAAGTGGATGTCCCATATCGATGACATGGCCATAATGGAACAGGGCGCAGGACTTGCATCCTATGGT
>CAMNAQ010000051.1 GCA_946531495.1 uncultured Lachnospiraceae bacterium
GCCGTTATGTGCTATGAATCTGTATGGATGAGCTCTTTCCCAGCTGGGAAGAGTATTGGTAGAAAATCTCGAATGTACCAGCGCAATCGCGGTAGTATACTCGCTGCTCTGAAGGTCGTCATAGAATCTCCTGAGCTGGCCTACCAAAAACATTCCCTTATATACGATCGTTCTGGAAGAAAGTGAGCAGATATAGGTATCATCAGAGCTTTGCTCAAATTCTCTTCTGACAACATACAGCCTTCTGTCAAACTCTGCTCCCCTGCCAAGGCTATCCGGTCTCTTCAGGAAGCACTGCCAGATGGAGGGCTGACACTCACGCGCTCTTTCGCCGAGGATCTCGGGATGAACGGGAACCTCTCTCCATCCGATCACCTCCATGCCTTCCTTATCTGCAATAACTTCAAAAAGCCTCTTCGCAAAGGTTGCCTTAAGCTTATCCTGAGGCAGGAAGAACATACCGATTCCGTAATCTCCGGCAGATATCTTTCCGGCCTTCATCTTCCTGAGTACGGATGAAAAGAATGAATGAGAGATCTGAAGAAGTATTCCGACTCCGTCACCGACCTTGCCGCTGGCATCCTTGCCGGCTCTGTGTTCAAGCTTTTCAACTATCGAAAGCGCATCATCCATAACGGAGTATTCAGGAACTCCGTCGATCTTAACAACTGCACCGATACCGCATGCATCATGTTCTCTGTCGTATGATAGATTACCGTTCATATCCTTTTCCCTTTCATGAAACAGGGGGACGGTTCTGCTGTTTCAATGAAATACCTATTCCGCAATTTTCAGGATCCAATGAAACAGCAGAACCGTCCCCCTGTTTCATGTCAAAAAAAGAAACGGCGCCTCTAATGTCATTTAAACATTAGAGACGCCGTTGCCTCTTGCTGATTAAAATAATCTTTTTACAGGACTATGTCAAGGATTATTTTTCATGAGGCAAAATTTTTAGCATACAACAAAATTTTTCCGACATTTCTGTCACATATCATTCCACATCCTGCAAAGCCGCATAATCCTCTTCACCGGTTCGTATCTTAACAACTCTGCTGACAGGATATACAAAGATCTTGCCATCGCCGATCTTGCCGGTATAAAGAGTCTTCTTCGCGGTTTCGATAACAGAATCCACGGGAATCTTGCTCACAACGACCTCAAGCTTGATCTTGGGAAGAAGTGTCATATCCATCTCAACTCCCCTGTACATCTCTCCGGCTCCTTTCTGGATACCGCAACCCGTAACCTGTGTAACCGTGATGCCTGTAACTCCGAGATCATTGAGTGCGCGCTTTATGCTGTCATATCTTGAAAGCTTGGTGATGATGACGACCTTATGCATTCCGGTATCAGAAACAACGCCTGCAGCTCTCATTTCATTCTCGGTATCAACAACAGGTACCGAAGCTTTCTTCTGTGCATCGCTGGCTTTATCATATTCTGCGGTGCCGAGACTTGTGTTCTCATTTTCGTTCATTACAGCGCCGGAAAGATCAACAATACTGAAGCCTGCATATGCTGATGCAAGACCGTGCTCCTTGATGTCAAGACCTTCGATCTCCTCTTCCTCGGTAACGCGAAGTCCGAAGATTGCCTTGATCACCGAGAAAACAATTACCATTCCGACAACAGTCCATGCTGCAACTGCTGCAAATCCGAGGAGCTGTTTTCCGAGAAGTTCAAATCCTCCGCCGTAGAAAAGTCCCGTAAGTTCGCTGTCTGGGGCAGTGGGTGTTGCAAAAAGTCCTACTGCGATGGTTCCCCAGATTCCGTTCATCATATGAACCGCAACTGCGCCAACGGGGTCATCAACATGAAGCTTGTAATCAAGGAACCATACACCAAAGCATACAAGAAGTCCGGCAACAGCACCTATCACAATGGCACCGAATGCATCCGTTACATCACAGGGAGCGGTAATTGCCACAAGACCTGCAAGAGAAGCGTTCATACACATTGATACATCGGGCTTGCCATACTTGATCCATGTAAAGATCATACATACAACAGTTGCGATGGAAGGAGCGATTGTAGTGGTGACAAATACTGAAGCGAGCTGATCTACCGAAGTACATGCAGCGCCGTTGAATCCATACCATCCGAGCCAGAGGATAAACACACCGAGTGCACCGACTACGATGTTATGTCCGGGAAATGCATTAACCTTTGTGACCTTACCCTTATCATCCTTTTCAAACTTTCCTATGCGGGGACCGACCATTATCGCACCGATGAATGCTGAGATACCACCCACCATGTGGATCGCACATGATCCTGCAAAATCGTGAAAGCCGATCTGAGCGAGCCAGCCGCCGCCCCAGATCCAGTGTGCTTCAATGGGATAGATAAGTGCAGAGATCACTGCGGAGTATACACAGTAGCTCAGGAACCTGGTCCTCTCTGCCATCGCTCCCGATACGATGGTTGCTGTTGTAGCGCAGAACACAAGGTTGAATACAAAGTTGGACCAGTCGAAATACGCATATGAAGTGAAGATATCAAATCCGGGCTTTCCGATGAATCCGACGATATCCTCGCCGAGAAGAAGTCCGAATCCGATCAGTATGAATACGCAGCATCCGATGCAGAAATCCATAAGGTTCTTCATCAGGATATTACCGGCGTTCTTGGCTCTGGTAAAGCCGGTCTCTACCATTGCAAATCCGGCCTGCATCCAGAATACAAGTGCGGCGCCGATAAGAAACCAGACCGCAAAAAGCTTACCGTCAACAATACTCAATAATTCTTCCATAAAGTTTTCCTCCTCAGGATTTATTCTCACGCAGCATAGTCACCGCAAAACATATGCTTGCGTCATGAGCATTCAGTAAAAGAAAAAGGCACTTCGAACTTCGCGGTGAAAGTTCAAAGCGCCTTTGCCTTAAACAAAAAATGCGTTCCGGAAAAATTTCCGGAACGCCCTTGCTCCTTATGGGTGAGATAATACTCTTGAAAAAATAATATGTCAATATTTTCTTATAAAAAAAATTATGACATTAGTGTCATCATTTAACATCAAGGAAATTCCTCAGCATGATCCTTCCCTGAGGTGTAAGTATGGATTCGGGATGAAACTGCAGTCCGTATATCTTATATTCTCTGTGTTCCACAGCCATTACCTCACCGTCATCCGTAAGAGCGGTCACTTTAAGGCAATCGGGAATCGTATCCTTGTCAGCCGCAAGCGAATGATATCTTGCAACCTCTGCTTTCTCATCAATCCCTTTGAAGAGCTTCGAATTTCTGTCAACAGTAACCACGGAGCTCTTTCCATGCATCAGCTGCTTTGCATATGTTACGGTAGCGCCAAATGCAGCACAGATTGCCTGATGACCGAGACACACGCCAAGGATGGGAAATTCTCCGGAAAGCTTTTTTACAATCTCAATGCATATACCGGCGTCCTCAGGTCTTCCAGGCCCGGGACTTAAGATTATATGTGAAGGATTCATCTTTCTTATGCCGTCAATATCCGTCGCATCATTCCTTATGACGCGAATGTCAGGATTTATCTCTCCGACAAGCTGGAAAAGATTATATGAAAAGCTGTCGTAGTTATCTATCAGCAGTATCATCAGCACACCTCCTCAGAATCACCGATCGCTTTGATCACGGCAGAAGCTTTATTGATACACTCGGCATATTCATTCTCCGGAACAGAATCGGCAACGATACCCGCACCGCTTCTTACAAATACCTTACCCTTTTTCTTATATGCAAGCCTTATTGATATGCAGGTATCCATATTTCCGGTAAAGTCTATATATCCGATTGCTCCTCCATATATTCCGCGCTTGATGCCCTCAAGTTCATCGATAAGCTCACATGCCCTTATCTTGGGCGCGCCGGAAAGAGTGCCTGCAGGAAGCACAGAACCTATTGCGGAAAGTGCGTCCTCATCCTCTCTTATCTCTCCTCTGACGGTTGAGCCTATATGCATGACATGTGAGAAAAATTGAACCTCACGAAGCTTTTCAACCTTAACGGTACCGAATTTCGATATCCTTCCGAGGTCATTTCTTCCAAGATCCACAAGCATATTATGCTCTGCAAGTTCCTTAGGATCAGCCAGAAGATCCTTAACAAGAGCCTCATCCTCAGCTTCATCAGCCCCTCGCTTTCTTGTTCCCGCAAGAGGAAATGTGTGGACAACCCCGTCCTGCAGTTTTACAAGAGTCTCGGGCGAAGCGCCTGCAAGCTCAAGATCCTTAGAACAGAAATAGAACATATAGGGTGAGGGATTGATGGTACGAAGCATTCTGTATGAATTTAACAAAGATCCCTCAAAATCGGCACCAAGTCTGTTTGAGAGTACGATCTGAAAAATATCTCCCTCTACGATATGGTGCTTGGCCTTCTCCACCATATTACAGAATTCGTCCTTATCCATTGCAGGCTTAAACTCACCCTTTACATGACCGCTTATATCATCTGACATTTTACCGTTTTCTATCAGATCCTTAAGCCGGTGAAGCTCCTTCATTGCCTGTTCGTATTCAAATTCCACATTGTTAAGATGAATATTAACAATGAGGATGATCTTCTGTTTCAGATGATCGAAAGCGATCACCTTGTCAAAAAGCATAAGATCTATATCATTGAATTCCTCATTATCTGCTTCCGTAAGCTTAAGCGAATGCTCGGCATATTTGATATAGTCATATGCAAAATATCCCACAAGCCCGCCTGTGAACGGAGGCAGCGAAGATATCCTCGGACTTCTGTATCTCCCAAGCAGATCTCTTATGTGCTCTGCAGGATTGGAGGTTTCAACCGTTTCGTTTCCTACTTTCAGTTTTCCGTTAAGACATGTTATCTCAAGCTTCGGATCAAAGCCCAGAAAAGTATAGCGGCCCCAGTTATCATTATCCTTGGCAGATTCAAGAAGATAGCAATGATCCGATGCCTCCTTGAGGATCCTCAGGACCTGTATGGGGGTTCTCATATCGGAAAGCATCTCAAGGCTTACAGGTGCAATATCATACCTGCCTTCATCCTTGTATTTTTTCAGCATTTCGATCGTCATATTTTTTCCTCCATCTATCAGATTTATGCCTGTTAACGGTTCAGTGCAACAATTCTATGCAGCTTAAAGCTTTTTCCAACAAAAAATCCCTGACAGTAAATAAACTACTGTCAGGGACGAATATCATAATTCGCGGTGCCACCCTGCTTCATGGTATGACCCATGCTCTCGCGGGATACCTTCATATCCCCGGCAACTTACGTATGCCTTACGTCATGGTATTTCCACCATGCCCTCCGAAGTCCATTCACAAAAGCCTTAACTGTCCGGATTCCACCGCCCCGGACTCTCTTAAAAGCAAGTATCAGATGCTACTCCTCTTCGTCATCGGTTTATATGTGATTTTTTAAAGGATAATATATGTCGCAGCTCTTTGCAACAGTTTTTATCGCAAATATTTACAAAAGCTTTATTATGCTGTCTCTTACCGGATCAAGCCTCGGAGCGGTAAGTCCAAAATCCATCTCCTTATATGACCACGCAGCCCTGCCGATTCCGAACTTATTAAACGATGCGCTTATCATCTCATACCATTTAAGTGTATCCTCCGGAGTGGCATTTTCGATAACTCCATACTCGCCGCAATAAAGAGGAACATTTCGCTCCTCAGCAATTGCTACAGCCTCTGCAAATACCTTATCAAAATATTCTGAGCTGAGCTTCTTGTTCGGATCAGGATCTGCGAAGGTACCCATATTCTTCGTCTGCTCCTCCATGCACTTTGCCATCTCAGCAAAGGAAGCATCAACGGGGATCCTGAAATCAAGACTCATCCCTTCCACCCAGCCTGCTCCCTGATGGGTAAATATCACAGGATCATAGCAGTGGAAATTATAAACGATATTTTCATCATAAGGTGCATCAAGATCCTTAAGTGCTTCAATACTGTTGTTATAATAGCCTCCCACAAGGATCTTAACCTCCGGAAGGATCGCACGTATTCTCTGAATACAGGTCTTAGCTATCCGGTTCCAGCTGTCGCAATATTCCTTTTTGGTCACCTCATTCAACAGTTCGAATGCAAGTGCATCGCCGTATCCGGAAAATTCAGTGGCAAGCTTCTCCCAAAGTTTATAAAATCTCTCCTGGTATTTTTCATTATCGAAAAATCCGCTTTCGCCATACCCTACGTCAAACGAATATCCGAAGGTCTTATGAAGATCGAGCACAACATTGAGACCGTACTTACGTGCAAGATCAATGGCCTTTCTGATGCGTTCAAAGCCATCTGCGATATAGTTACCGTCCTTGTCCTCTACAAGTTCATAATCAATGGGAAGTCTGAAATGATCAAGTCCCCACTTAGATATCTGTTCTATGTCGCTTTCGACGATAAAATTATCATATCTTTCTTTTGTGTGGTTACATTGTGAATACCATCCTCCAAGATCGATTCCATGAACAAATCCTTTAAATTCCCTCATTACAAGGCACCTCCAATGAACTATTACTGCTTTGATCAAACGATCCGCATGTTTTTACTTTTAACCCGAATCACTTCCATTTTCCGTATATGATAAGTATATTGAGAAAACGGACCAATGGCAAGTTTTAGGGCAACAAAATACCGCCCGGAACGCATAAATACGTCTGCCCGGGCGGTAAAATGTCAGTAACGATCAATCAGGTCACAGATCAGTCTTTGTAGATCAACTCAAAGGCATATCCCTCAATATTTACCATAACCGCAAGAACTTCCGGCACCTCATCAAGGTCATTGAAAACCATAACCTTTCCGTTTTTATCGATTCCAAGCAGCGCAAATTGTCTGCCCGGCGTCCTCAGGTAATTAGGGATATTTATCCACATGGCTCCCGCTTTGAGATCATGACTGACCACCCCTCCGTCAGTAAGGTTAAACGAAAAGCCTTCGGTCCACCCTGCAGGCATTGCTGCTTTAAATGCGGCCTGACACAGAGGTCCCTGGGAAGTAGCATAGGCTGAGTAGTTTTCTAATCCCGAAGCATCAGAACCGGAAGCAGAGTTCGAAAATCCCGCAAATATATTTGCCATATCGTTTCTGAACTGAGCCTGCTGCTGATTATAGATTATCTCTTCCTCAGTTTCTTCGGATTCTTCATCCTCATCAGATTCGACTGCATCACCCGTGCGAACAATGGTATATGTGGAGAATTGATTGGAATCAAAGGTTAATCCTCCGGTTGAAGGATCGAACACTGCCGGGATCTCAGTCAGCACTCCGTTATGATTACGAACAACACTGTAGGTTCCGTTTTCAGCTCCACTCAGGAATAAAGTCATCTGAAGAGGCTCGCGAATATCTGTCACATTGCTGGTCCAGTAATTACCATCACCCTTTGATACAATGTTCTCTATGCCTATATCAACGGTTGAAAGAACGTCACCCGAAACCACAGACGAAACATCTTCTGTTTCTGATGAAGAAACCTGGATCTTAAGATTTCCTCCGTTTTCGGCAGCCACTTCACCGTTACCTACCGAAACGTAGGCAACAGAATCTGCTGAGCTTGCCACAATATCCTCAGAGGGAGATACGATTCCTGCAAAATGCAGGTTATGAGCATTCATTTCGAACTCAAATAGTCCCGTGGCTGCATCCATTGGCGCTATCGTATAATATTCATTGATCTGAAGACTTCTTACCTGATATCCGTAATCGGGAATAAGCTTGAAATAATATGTCTGACCCATTACAAGATTTCTATCGGTAACGCCTTCTTCAATATTTCCCTGTGCATCACTGAAATACAGCTGGCAGTTATCAGCGCCGAAAAGCTGCACGTTCTTCTTGTCGGAAAACTCTACAGCGATCTCCACACCCATGGTATTAGGATCTATCCACCTCATGAAAATAGCATCATGTGTATCATCCTCGTACTGGATATCGTCATTTCCGTCAAGCTCTTCAGAAAAACTACCGTTGCTGAAAAGTATTAAACGACAATTCTTGACATGAAGTCTGTGTTGTTCGGTGACATTGTCATCCGCAGAAAAATCCACCGCGATATACTGTGTCCCATCAGGAAAATTCGTAGCAGCCACATCCCCGGTTGCATTTATCGTTGATATAACATTTCTGTTCGCATCATAAAAACGGACCACTGCCACTCCGTTATAATCATCCTGTGAAATATTAAGACTGTATTGTCCATTTGGAACAGGAGCATCAAAGGGAGGAATTCCGGGATCTCCGCCACCGCCGGGATTTCCGCCGCCGGGATTTCCGCCACCTGCGGGGCTGTTGAGGACCATATTAACATTAATATTAGCGCTTGCATCGTTAATATCAAAGATCTGACCGTTGCCAATATCTCCGCTTATAGGCTGTTCAACTCCGCCGATCGTAATAGTGCCGGATTTCTCCTGACCCGCAGTCTCAACCCTGATCTCAACACGTGTCGTTTCTGCAGGAATATCTCCGGTTTTAGTATCCGTATTTCTACCGCCTTCCACGACATTTGTGCCTATAGATACCATCTCAATAGCACCGATCTGAGCACCTCCATTCAGGAATCTTATTGAAATATTCGCATTTTCAACGGTTGCGGTGCCAAGAGTATAGGTTAGAGTATATGTTCCCGCTGCTCTGACCCTTCCGATTCCGCCTCTGCCACTGAAAATGCCTGTAAGGACCAGAAGCAGGCCCAGCGCCAAGGCCGCAATTTTTTTGAATAATCCTTTATTCATATAAACCGCCTTTCTATTACTTTTCAAAAGTAATGTATAGATAGATCAATACTACCAAAAGTATGCATAATGCTCATTACCGTATCACTTTTTGTCATTGACAAATTTGGTAATTTAGACGTTTTTAAGCATTTTTGACCGGATAATGCTATAATTTACCCGTTGTATGAACCGATCCCATATTTGATACGGATCACGTGCAAAACAAGTAGCAGAGGGTCTAAAGATGGAATTTTCGGAAAGACTGAATTCATATCTTCAGGAGCTGGATGTGTCGGCCAAGGAATTATCCGAAGAAAGCGGTGTTTCACAGGTTGTTATCAGCCGTTACCGTTCAGGGCAGAGAGTTCCGACAACGGATAATATCAAGGTACTCAAGGATCTGGCTCTTGCCATAGAATCTCTGTCCAAAAAGAAAGAGATCAGGCTGATCAGCGCCTCAGAGGTTCTCGAAGCTTTTGAAAGCGATATTTCAGAGCTCAATATTCCTTTTTGTGCGGATAATTTCAATAAGATCGTAGAAACCTTCTGCCTTAACGCTTCGGAAATGTCCCACTCAATGAGCTATGACCCTTCTTATATCTCAAGACTTCGCGCGGGCAAGCGCCGTCCACCTCATCCCGATGAATTCATAAAAAGGCTTTCGGTTTTTCTTTTTCCGAGGATAGGAAAGAGCATACCGGTAGAGGCTTTCTATGCCCTTATAGAGGCAGAGCCATCAGAGGATCATTCCCAGGAAAACCTTGCAGAGCTTTTAAGAGCATTCATCCTAAAGAGTGAAAAAAGCGATCAGGCCATCAGCCGTTTCCTCGGGCATATGGATGATTTCAATCTCGAAGACTACATAAAAGAGATCCACTTTGATGATATAAAGGTTCCTTCAGTTCCATTTACTTTCCCGAAGGAAAAGGCTTATTTCGGCGTCGAGGGTCAGAAGGAAGCTGAGCTCGATATCTTTAAGCTTATAGTTTTATCAAAATCAAAAGAACCGGTATTTCTTTATTCCGACATGGATATGGAAGACATGTCAAAAGATGAAGGATTTAAGAAAAAATGGCTCTTCGGACTTGCGATGATGCTTAAAAAGGGGCTTACCCTCAAATATATCCACAATCTCAACCGTCCGATGAGCGAGATGATGATCGCATTGGAAAACCTGATCCCTCTCTATATGACAGGACAGATCGAACCGTATTATCTTCCGGACAGGCAGGAGGATGCATTCCGTCATATCTACCGCGTAGGCGGATCAGCCGCCATGATCGGAATGGGAATATACGGCAATCACAATGCCAGCACATATCAGGTAAGCACATCAAAGAGCATGATATCGGAGGTAAAGCGACAGGCCGACGATCTGCTTTCCCATGCCCTTCCGCTCATGGAAATATTCAATGAGGAAAAGCGTGATCTTTTCCTTGAATTTCTCATGGGCTTCGACAATGATCATACCAACATAAGACAGATCCTTTCCGGACTTCCCATATACACCATGTCGGAAGAGCTCCTTAACAAAATACTGACAGAAAATAATGTTTCAGACAAGCTGAAAGAAGATACCATGTCTTACTATAAGCAGATAAGGAGGATCACCGAGAATCAGTTGGAAGAATATACGATCTTTGATGAGATACCCCTTCTGTCAAAAGAGGAATTTGAAAAATATCCGCTTTCAATCCAGATACCGGGGGCGGTCATTTCCGACAGTATCAGATATACTTATGACGAATACACAAGACACCTTAAAGAATCCGAAAAATATGCCGAATCTCACAAGAATTATACGATGGTAAAAAACAAAAACATTCCTTTCCGCAATATCAATATCCTCATTGCGGAAGGAAACTATGTATGGATATCCAAGATGAAAGCTCCCACGATCCAGTTTGTCATCAGACATCCCGAACTCAGGAAAGCCATTGAACAAAGATATATCCCGGCTTTGGAAGATTAAAAAAACGACATTTATTTCTATGAATTTTTTATAAGAAGATCTGCAAGTCCGTCGTTGTTATTATCGGATAAGGTAATGACATCGGCGGATTTTTTTACAATGTCACCCGCATTTATCATGGCGATTCCAAGTCCGGCCTCCTCTATCATAGAGATATCATTCTGCTCATCGCCTGCGGCAATTGTATTCTCTATGGGGATACCAAGATATTCGGACACTCTTATTACCGCTGAGCCCTTTCCAGCTTCCTTCATGAATATCTCCAGATAGTTGGGATTTGAATAGCAGGTAGTTACACGGTCTCCGTATTTTTCCATGATGGCATTTCTGAATCTTTCCAGCTTGTCAAGGTCATGAAGTTCTATCGCTATCACCTTGCACGGATCTTCGGGAAGGCTTCCTGCAATATCATCCGTAACAATAAGCGGTCTTTGTATCACACGGTTATAAAAGAGCATCTCCTCTCCCTCATCGGGGGTGACAAGGGAATCCGAAGTATATGTATGTGCATGGATGCCATACTCTGCAGCCATTTCAAAAATCCCGGGGATCAGCTCAAGAGGTACACCGCATCTGAATATCACCTCTTTTCTGTCACAGTCATAGATCAGAGCACCGTTATAGCATATAAGAAAGCTTCCGGGATAGTCGACTTTCAGGTCCCTGCTTACGGTCAGGACGTTATCAAGTCCCCTTCCGGTGCATATGGCAAAGTGATTACCCTTTTTTACGAAATCATCCAAAGCCCTTTTTGTCTTTTCACTTATTTTCTTTTCCGATGTAAGGAGCGTTCCGTCCAGATCGGAAAAAAATATCTTCTTATCACTCATATATATCCTTGGATCCTCTCAAATAAAAAATCTCCTGCGGAATCACAGCAACATGCTATATGATACCACAGGAGAATATATTGACAACAAGGTTTTTCAGATCGTTTATTGTCTGCTCATCAAAGCTGATTGACACATCCGAGGAATACGGGAAGTCCGGTTGCATTATCAACTATAGCATATACATAAGGTCTGTCGAGAGTTATATAAATGGGAGGCGTAAAATCAGGTACTGCACTGCATGTATCAACTCCGATCGCAGTAACTGCAGCGGCTCTGGTTCCTTCTCTGTTAACCTCTATAAATGTCTTGTGAATGACTTTGCTGATCCATATATCAAAATCCCCATCACCTGCAGGTCTGAGAAGTCCGGACAGATCCGCTTCAGTTCTTGAAAAAGGAAGCTCCATCCCCATTCCCTTCAGGACATCGCTCATCTCCAGGGAATATTCAGAGCTGAATTCCGGCATCATTACAATGATATCCGCGTCATGATATCTTGGATTCCTCACAGCCTCGGAAAAATCTGTTCCGTTTTCAGACAAAGAAGCGATAAAATCGTTAACCGTTACACCTTCATCGGGAAGGATCCCTACAAACGAATAATCGCCGCCCTTATAAGGACGTATAAATCCAAGTCCGTTTCCAAAGTCCAGATATGAAGCCTCGGTGCTGCGGAGCATAGTTACCTCCGATGAGCTGCCGTCAAAATTGGTAAAGGTGAATTCCTCAATGATATCCTCAGTCTCATATTCATTCAACCATTCACCTTCAAAGGCCATGGCATTTATGAGGTACATTACTGTCTCATCGGAAATGTCATTAATGATCGAGTCTATCATTCCGCGAGTCTCGTCATTAACCCAGCCGTTTATATCCCTGACAGTGCCTTCATCAAATGCTGCCATCCACACATCCGCGTCATACCAGCTTTTTGCTGCCTGAGCGAATTCGGGAACGATCTGCAGCGTTCCGTCATTTCTTGCCCATACTGAATTGGCAACATTCCACTTAACATCCTCAGAGGATTCGAAATGGTCTGCCATGGCATACATTATGGGATTCATCTGCTGAACCGGCACGCCTCCGTTTATGACAGTCTCTATCTGTGACAGAGTCTCACCACGTGCGCCGTTTTCGAGCATTCCGAATGCCATCATTACCGACGTGGGAGATACGAGGATATTTTTCCCTTCTCCCTCTTCTTCGAGTACATTTTCAAAAATGCTGACTGAAGATCCGGAAAGTGCCGAGATCCACTCCTCATTAAGATCATTTTCCGTATATGAAACTTCAAACGGCTTAACAGATTCCGAAATATTTACGGTTTCGGAATCTATTAAGCCGCTTTGAGATACTGCTTCCTGTCCGCAGCCTGCCATCATTATTCCCGCAAGAAGCGCTGCTATTATCCTCTTTTTCATAATATATTCCTCACTTGATCTTTATGTAATAAATGTCAATCCGGCTTTTTCTTTAAGCCGTTCTGTACTATATGACGAAAGCGCGGGCTGACAGGTCACATTTTTGATCAAAATCCTATCCTTCGGGTAGCTTCCACAAGGTTTCTTCCGTAGGTTTCGGTTCCGAGGCAATTGGGATGAAGATTATCAAGATAGTACTCAGACAGGTGGGGAACAAGTGACAATCCGTCCACCACCTTTACATTGGAATAACTTCCTGCTATCTTTTTTACCTTATCGCAAAAGACAAAGAATGTCGGAAGCCCCTCCGCATTGTCGCCTCTCCATATCGGTGAAATACACAATATGGGAATCTCATTTCCATAGATTCCGGTAAGAACCTTATAATAGTCCTCAACCGCTTCCATAGTCTCACACCCATACTGATTGGTGCCAAGGGCAACAATTATCTTATCCGGAGTATATCCATCCATTTTCATCAGGGATTTGCTGTCATATACATATCCGCCAATACCCTGGTTAATGATATCGTAGTTCAGAAGCCTGTTAGCAACCGAAACATAAGTCTGGGCCGAACGCAAAGGTCCGTATCCCTGGGTGATGGAATCTCCGAGCCAGAGAACCTTATCTCCCTTAACCGCCTTTCTGACAGGAGCGTCAGCTTCAAAATTCTTTACAAGTACTGTTGCGTCCGAAGGAAGATAAATGATAACGTTCTTTTCACCTGAAGGAAGTTCCCATTCAAGATTACCTTCATCTTCCAGATCCTTTACGTATCTGATGTCTGTGACCAGTCCGTCTATGGCAAGC
The DNA here is from genome assembly GCA_946531495.1 of uncultured Lachnospiraceae bacterium. Classification (GTDB taxonomy): domain Bacteria; phylum Bacillota; class Clostridia; order Lachnospirales; family Lachnospiraceae; genus AC2028. The sequence goes on from CAMNAQ010000051.1 coordinate 13,717, forward strand.
TCGAAGGAATCTTCCGAGCCCTTCCATATGATCTTGTAGTCAAAGGAAATCTTCTCCGCTTTCGTTGAAAACTCTAATGTCTTGGCCGTGGAGGCATCGCATCTTTCGAACCAGAAATCGAATGCAGACTTAAAATAATCCATCTGTGCCTGAGAATACTGGTTAGCCTTAATATACCCGTCCTCAGTCTCCTCAAAAAAATATGCTCCGAAATAGATCTCCTTAAGTTCCGTATTAGTCATTGCTCTCTCC